>CAZIKE010000025.1:0-34451 GCA_964539775.1 uncultured Chitinophagales bacterium | reverse complement strand
TTTCGCCCTTGAAGCCGAAGTCCTATTCCCTTGCCTACAGCATCTCGGAACCCTCTATCTACTACCATCATCTTGAAAGCTCTTTCGGGCTGAAGGGCAAGAAGCTGAAGGAACGTATCATTGAAGAGTTGAAGAACGTACGCACGTTCCAACCCACACCCGACGCGGTGGATTCGATTGTGACCGACGAAGGAACGCTGTTGTGTGTTGTGCGCGAGGAAGGCCTCTCTCTCATCAACCTGCTGGAGAATATCAAAGGGTTCCTCGGCAAGCGGCTGCCGAATATTGCCGGCATCGAAAGCTCCGACATCTCGCTGATGAACATCGTGCGTGCAAATTACGCGCTCGAGCCGGATGAGGTGTCCGTCATCATCTATGTGGGAGCGGAGTTCACGCGGCTGACCTTCCTGCGCGGCTCGAACTTCTTCCAGTTCGCCCCCATTCTCAGCGAAGGATACGATTCGCCGAACTTGCAGAATACCGTCTACAGCCGTCTGCTCCTTGAACAGGACAATCTCGGCATTCATCGCATTCGCAGGATCATTCTCGCGGGCGAAAGCCGCCGTATCGCATTCAAGGACTTTCTCAACCAGATGCTGCCCGATCAAGAGGTCGAGTACCTGCTGGCGCCGCGCCTGGATGTGAGCAAGCTCCCACCCGACTTGCAGGAAACGGTATCCGAGTACGCGGTACCGATTGGCGCCGCATGGCGCTATCTCGATCCCTCCAACAAGGTCTTCTACCGCACCAACCTGATGCCGGATGAAGTACGTGAGGGGCAGCGGGTTTTCAAACTCTCCTGGCACGGGTATCTGCTTCTGGCGGCGATCTTCGGATCAACATTGCTGTTCACCACCGCAATCCAGGAGAAGGATCAAGAGGTGAAGGAGAAGAAAGCACAACTGGATGTGAAAAGTGCACAAGTAGCGGAGAACACAGCGCTCATGAACTCGATCGCGTCGCTCCAGGAACAACTCAATCGGTACAACTCCTCCATGGCGCTGTATGATTCGCTCGTGCCCGGTGCGGACAAGTTCACCCGCACCTTCACGCTCTTGAGCAACGGCGTAGAGGATTTGAATTCGATCTGGGTAAAGGAATTCACCGCAGGAGAAAGTGGCCCAGCCACGATGACCGGTTTCGCCGTAAACCGCATGCGCATCCCGCGGCTGGCAGCTCTGTTCGACAGGGCCTTGTTGAAGGAAGTCAATACGGAAGAGATTCGTGAGGAGACGGTCTATCGCTACACAGTGGAGATTCCGTCGCTGGAAGCAACCGTACAGCGAGGCCAATAAAGCGGCACAAGAAAGGAGTACGTCGTGTCCTACAAAATTCGCAATAGCATCGCGCTCGGCATCCTGTTGTTCTTGATTATCGGCGTCGGAACGTACGTGCGTGCTTTTCACCTGCCGAAGAAACTGCGCGCCATTGAAGCGGAGATGAAGAAGATCGACGAGGACTTGAGCAATACACCTCATCTGATCCACGAGTACAACCAACTCAGCAACACCGTGGCTGAGACGAAGAAGCGGTGGGAGAGCCGCAGCAAAGAGATTCCGGCGGAAGACATCACCGGCAAGACGTACGAGTACTTCAGCTCCCTCATCGAACACAGCGGCGGACTGAAACTCAACATGGTGTACATGGGGCAGCAGCAAAAGGGCAACTACGGCTTCAACGTGTACAGTTTGCGCGGCGAAGGTCCGTACATGAACCTCTACAAGTTTCTCTGGTATCTCGAAAACGGTCGCAAGCTCTTTAAGATCAATGCGCTGACGATGAAGGGACTTGAACTACCGCCCACCGATAAGAACGCAGGTGCGCTGTTGGTGACGTTCGATATCACCGTGCACGCGTTCTTCGCCTCGATTCCCGAACTGGCGCGGCCCAGTGGCGAGCAGCCGCTGACACCAAACTACCTCGCCCAGGATCCCTTCGAGCCGGTCATCACGGCCAACTTGCCGCCGAACAAGGAGGGGCTTATCGAAATCGAACGCTCGGACTTGAAGGCGGTTATTCCCGGGAAGGCATTCATCGTCGATCAAAACAATGTGTTCCGCACGCTGGAACCCGGAGCCCCCGTGTACATGGGCTACGTGACGCGTCTCTTTCCCGAAGAAGGAAAGATCGAGTGCACGTTGAACAAAGGGGGAATCATCGAGAAGGTGGAGTTGAAGATCCTTTACACTGCAAGTCAACAGGCAACTGCAGTGCAGATTGGCGCAACGCCAATAAACAAATAAGCCATAGAGGGGAGAATGAAAACAACGAACATCCTACTTGCAGGTGCGCTGATCCTGATCGGCGTGCTGCCGCTTGCGGCGCAGGTGAATCCTGCCGAGCGCAGGGTGCTGAAGGAATACACCTCGCCCGGCGAACTGGTGTCGATTGCACCGACAACGACGCTCGACCGCGCGCTTGCAGCGATCAGCGAAGTGAGCAAGAAATTCGTGGGCAAGATCGTGATCGATCCGGAACGTCGCAATCTTCCCATCGGCGTTGATATTTCGGGCATGCAGTGGCGCGTTGCACTCGAAACGATCTGCCGGAAGCTGAATCTGTGGTATGAGGAATACCCGGACTACTTCCAGATCATCTCGTTGACGGGTCAGAACGACAAGGGACGGGAGACTGCCGCGGCAGCCCCGGGCAGTGCCGAGATCCAGAAAGAAGTGGCCACCATCAAGAGCCGGGAAATTAAGATCACCGCGGTGTTCTTCGAGGTATCGTTGAACAAGCTCCAAGAAGCCGGCATCAACTGGACATTCATGAAGAGCAACAAAGATGTGTCGATCAACTCGGAGTTCAACGGCGCAGACCGGGTCACGAGCGACATGTTTCGGCTCGAAGCGACGCCGAAGATCAGTTTTGCCAACATCAGCACAGTTGCCCGGTTGTTCTCGAGCTACGATCTTGGCGAGATCCTGTCCGGTCCGCAACTGATTGTCCGTTCGGGAGAGAAGGGAAGAATTCAGGTGGGGCAGGATTTCTCGATCAAGGAGCGCGACTTTGCCGGCAATTTGATTGACCGGTTCTACAGCACGGGAACCATCATCGATGTCACCCCGCAGGTCATTTCCGAACAGGGGGTGGATTTCGTTCATATGAAAGTCGATGTCGAACGAAGCTCACTCGTCCCAAGTCAGGGAAGCACCATCATCAACAAGACGCGTGCGAACACGAACGTTCTGTTGCTTGATGGTGAAGAGACGATCATCGGGGGCTTGTACAACAACGAGGTGCAGGAAGTGCGGGCGGGCATTCCCTTCCTGAAAGATCTCCCCTGGTACGTCTTCGGGTTGCGCTATTTGTTCGGATACAACAAAGAAGAAGTCCGAAAGAAAGAGCTGATCATTCTCTTGAAAGCAGAGCTTGTGCCTGCGTTGCAGGACCGGGTCACACAAAAAGTGCGTGAGGAAGGCCTGTATCAGCGTTGGCGAGACGGCATGGAACGCGAAACAGAGCGCATCAGCGGCAAAAAGGAGGGCAATTGACCATGAAGAAGTTTGTTCTCATGCTCGGCATCTTGACCATCATCGGTCTAACGTTCTACGCGTGTAGCAATCAAGATACCGGACCGAGCGCGGGCGTTGGGGTCGTCAGTGGATTTGTGAAGGATGCAAGCAACCGCACGCCATTGGCTGGCGTGGTGGTGGAAGGGCGCGCCGGAACCTCCGTTTCGGCCTCGGCAACGACAGATGCCCAAGGACGCTATGAGTTGCGCTTCGATCTCGACAGCGCGATGACGGCGAAAATCTCCATCCGTAACTACACAGGCTACCGCGATACGCTCGACATTCTCGTGACTGTGAAGCCGAATGAGGCGGTCCTCAAGGACATCGACCTCACAGCAAAGTCGCAGGTTGTTGGTTCGGGCGGCAGTAGCAGCGGCCTTGCACAGACGATCGCATTTCTGGGCGCCAATCCGACGCAGGTGTCGGTGTACGGTGTCGGCGGACAGGAGACTGCCGTGTTGGGCTTCGAGGCACGCGACTCGCTCGGCCTCCCCATCGATGCGGCCCACGCTGTGCAGATTCATTTTGCGTTGCAGGGCGGACCAAATGGCGGTGAGTACATCTCCCCCACGGTGCTGACCACCAACGGCGTCGGTCGAGCATTCATCGCTTTCAATAGCGGAATACGCTCCGGGGTGGTGCAGGTTCTTGCCAGCGCCACCGTTGGCACGCGCACCATTACCTCCAGTCCGGTCCGCGTCGTTATCAATGCAGGCTTTCCCGACCAGGCGCACTTTACGATTGCTGCAGAGAAGTTCAACTTCCCGACACTCGGCGTTGCAGGAAACCGAAACAGGATCTCCGTCATCGTTGGCGATCGCTACTCAAATCCCGTAGTGCAGGGGACAGCCGTGTACTTCAGCTCCAGCGCTGGTGTCATTCAACCGTCCGTCTTTACCAACATCGATGGGCAAGGGACGGCCGATCTCATCAGCGGTAACCCTGCGCCGTTCGGTCAATACGCTGCTGCGCAGGGAGATGGCTACCATTACGTCGTGGCGCGCACGATCGGCGAAGGCGGCGTTGCGGTTAAGGACAGCGTCTTGATTCTGTGGAGCGGACGTTCGCGCATCTCGAACGTCAACCCGTCGAGCTTCTCCATTCCCAATGCCGGATATCAGGACTTCACGTTTACGGTATCCGACTATCTGGGTCATCCGCTCGCTGCCGGCACGAGTATCAGCGTGGTCGCCACCGTGCCGCCGCCACCGGATCCGAACGCACAAGTGAATCAAGTTCAGCTTTCCTTCGGACGCAACGGTACGATGGTGTTAGAGGACGTGATCCTGCCCGGTGCCGGCTCGACAGAATTCGGATTTCGCTTGAGCGACGGAACACCCAACCCCAATGTGCTCGCCAGTCCCGTCAGCGTTTCGATAACAGTCGAAGGGCCGAATGGGAACGCGTACGTGACGATCAACGGAATATGTAACTAACAGAAGCAATCGCGAGTAAGCCAAAAGCCTCTGCACCAGATGCGGAGGCTTTTTGTTTGTGGCTGCGCACGCGCAAGATCATCTCAACGACGCCGTGCAGCAGCGCTTGGATGGTCTGCCGTACGCGGGAAGGTGGTGTAGAGCTGCCTCGCACGCAGTGCGCGGGTGTTCAACTGATTTACAGTTTGACCTGAGAGGAAAGCAAACGCGACAACAAGCGTATCAGGTGTTACATGCGTTACAGGCCTGATCGTGAATGGGCCACACGAGAGGACGAAGCGCGTGTCGGATATGTTTGGATACTCGTCTGGCATTATTATTCCTGAGCTTATCATCGCGTATTTCAACGCGTCATTCGGCGGCGTCATTGGACCGGGAAACCACTGAAATGTCAGCCGGAGGGAGTCCAGAGGACGAGGGGTCTTCAGAATGGAGATCCCTGCCGGTGTCATTCCAAATGTCCACGGATCGCTGGGTGAGAAACAGAAGAAGGGTAAAGTAAGAAACCGGTTGAGGAAAGCGACTCCGAATCCTGTGCCACACAGCCGTAACCTTTCCGCTGATGAGACATGTTCGCCGCGCAGCAGAGGTAGAGATTTGTGTTTGTAAAGTCAATCTCGACACTGATGATTTGATTTTCCCTTTTGATTGCGTTAGCTTAAGGATTACACAGATGCCACTTGTCGGTCATGTCTAAGCGAAGCTCAGCAGCAACCGTCGTACGATCTCAACAGCCGGTTCACGCCAAGGACCGCATCATCATTCGCGGTGCGCGGGTACATAATCTCAAGAACATCAGTCTCGAACTGCCGCGGAACAAGCTCATCGTGGTGACCGGTGTCAGCGGCTCGGGCAAATCGAGTCTCGCATTCGATACGATCTACGCGGAGGGTCAGCGACGCTACGTCGAGAGCCTCTCCTCCTATGCGCGCCAGTTTCTCGAACGCATGGACAAGCCCGACGTTGATTTCATTCAGGGCATTAGTCCTGCCATGGCGATTGAGCAGAAGACCAACACGCGCAATCCCCGGTCCACCGTCGGGACGACGACCGAAATCTACGACTACTTGCGTGTGCTGTTTGCGCGCGTGGGAAAGACGTACTGCTCGTCGTGCGGCCGCCTTGTCACCCGTGATTCGGTGCGCACCGTATTCAAGGCGCTTGCAGATGAGGTTGGAGAATCGGATCCGGGCGCTACGAGCAAGCTGTACGTGCTTTTCCCTCTCCTCCTCCATGAAGGCGAATCGCTCGGCGATGCGATTGGTAACCTGAAGAAGGAAGGATTTTTCAGAGTCGTCGTGGGATCGGACCTACTGGACTTGAACGAACAGGAACTCCCGCCACGGGCAACACCTTCCGATGTACGTGTGTTGGTCGATCGTGTCGTCTATCGCCGTGGCGAAGAGAACGCACGGCTTGCCGATTCGCTCGAGACGGCCTTCGCCTCCGGCAGTGGTGAAGCTGACATTCTGCTGGTTGATTCTGGCAAGTTGCTGAAGTTCAACCAGAATTTCGAATGCGCACACTGTCACATTCGGTACGAAGAGCCTGACCCACGGATGTTCTCATTCAACAACCCCGTCGGGGCGTGCCCCGAATGCCAGGGCTTCGGCAGGGCGATGGGAATTGATATGGACCTGGTAGTGCCCGACAAGCGAAAGTCATTGCGCGATGATGCCATTCAGCCCTGGTCAACACCGAAGTTCAGGCCAAACTACCGAGCGATGCTTTCCATTGCTCGCAGGGCAGGCTTGCGCGTGGATGTCCCCTTCAACGAACTCAGCAGCCAGGAAATGAGCATCGTTATGGACGGCTACGGTGATTTCGACGGCATCAACGGTTTCTTCAAGATGCTCGAGAAAAAATCATACAAGATATACTATCGCGTACTGCTGAGTCGCTATCGTGGCTACACGACGTGCCCCGTGTGCGGCGGCTCGCGCCTGAGAAAAGAAGCGCTGAACGTCAGAATTGGAGAGAAGAGAATCTCCGATGTCGTCGGCATGACCATTCACGATGCGCGAGCGTTCTTCCAGCACCTGCCGCTGACACCCTCCGAGCAGGAGATTGCACGCAGGATTCTTGAAGAGCTGAAACGGCGGCTCGCCTACCTGGATGACGTCGGGATTGGGTACTTGACGCTGGACAGGCTTTCGAATACGCTCTCGGGCGGGGAGGCGCAACGGATCAATCTTGCGACCGCGCTCGGTTCATCGCTTGTCGGCGCGCTGTATGTCCTCGATGAGCCGAGCATCGGCCTGCATCCGCGCGACAACGGAAAGCTTATCGGTATTCTCAAAGCACTGCGCGACGTGGGGAACACCGTGGTCGTTGTTGAGCACGATCGCGATATGATGCGCGCCAGCGACGTGATCGTCGATATGGGTCCACGTGCCGGTGAGAACGGCGGCGAAGTGGTGTACAACGGACCAGCTCACGAGGTCGTGAAGGAACCTACCTCACTCACGGGAAAGTATCTCAGCGGCAAGCTGACCATTCCCGTTCCTCGAATCCGGCGTGCATCGAACGGCCCTGCTCTTACCATCGTTGGGGCGCGCGAGCATAATCTGAAGAATATCGATGTCCGGATTCCGCTGCACATGCTCGTGTGTGTCACCGGCGTCAGCGGAAGCGGGAAGAGTACACTGGTGCATGATGTACTGTATGCAGGATTGAAACGGATCAAAGGCGAGCCGGTGGACAAGGTGGGCGCCTGCACTGCCATTCACGGTGCGGACCAGATTAGCGCCGTGGAAATGGTAGATCAGTCTCCGATAGGTCGTACCCCGCGCTCGAATCCTATAACCTACATTCAAGTGTTCGACCACATCAGAAACCTTTTCGCAAGCACACAGGCGGCAAAGGTACACGGATTCACACCCGGCTATTTCTCGTTCAACGTCCCGGGTGGGCGGTGCGAAGCGTGCGAGGGGGATGGGGTTGTGAAGGTGGAGATGCAGTTCCTTGCCGATCTGTATTTGCAGTGCGATGTGTGCAAAGGGACGCGCTTCAAGAAAGAGATTCTTGAAGTAGAATATCGGGGCAAGAATATCAACGACGTTCTCGGGATGACTGTTGCCGAGGCGATCAGCTTCTTTGGCGCAGACGCTCAAGGGCGGAAGACGGCAGAGCGCCTGAAAGTGCTGGATGATGTAGGTCTGGGGTATATCCGGCTCGGCCAGTCAGCTACTTCACTCTCGGGCGGGGAGGCACAGCGTGTAAAACTGGCGGCCCATCTCAGTGCCCCACAACGCGGCGAGCACACGCTCTTCATTTTCGACGAACCGACAACCGGACTACACTTCGACGACATCGCAAAGCTCATGACCTGCTTCAACGCCCTGATCGACGCTGGACACTCGGTACTCCTCATCGAGCACAATCTCGATGTCATCAAATGCGCAGACTACGTCATCGATCTGGGTCCCGAGGCAGGCGATGAGGGCGGGCGGATTGTTGGCATGGGCACGCCGGAAGAACTCTGTGCCGTAGCAGAGTCACACACGGGTCGATTTCTCGGACCGTACCTTCGGCTGGAGAACGCAGACAGGTGATGGCAATCACAACAAGGGAGTGGCGACTATGGTAGATTGTAGCCGCAGCAGTTACTGAAAGGCATCGGTAGTTCGACGGATTTAGGGGAGATCCTAGAATATGCCGGTGCCTTTCGCAATTCAGTAGGCCATCCCCACATTCAACGTAATGAAGAACCCACCGAAATCCTTCTTCCTTGCAGCCACTTCACCTGTACGAAGGTTGTAGAGCGACGGTAATCCATCACCGAACAGATAGGTGAAGTAATAACGGAAATTGACACCGAGGACGTTTGCCCTCTCCGTCCCGAAGTTCGCACCGACACCGACAAAGGCCGACGCCGTGTAGTGTGGTTGGCCTCTCCCAAGACTCCTGAAGAACTCGATCTGTGTCGGGATGAGTACTCCCGTCGTCGAGCGGGATAACTCAACAAACGGCGCTGCAAAAATCAGCGTCGGGCCCACACCTGCGTTTACGAAGGGCCTGAAGTTATCGGTGATGTCCTCACGGAACAGCCTGTACTGCACGCCGAAGATCAGGGGCATAACGAGGAATCGCTGCAGTTTGCCCGGCACGTAGGAAACACCGTAGAAGTACGGGTCGAACTGCTCAAACTCCCGTTCATCTTTCGCTTCCGAGATGGAAAAGATCACAAAGCCGAAAAGATCCTGTGTGAACTCCCTCCGGTAGAACGTCCCCAGACCAAACCCGTCGTTCGAGACAAGAACATCCAGTCCCCACGCGTTGCGATACGTGGGCTGCTCCACCGATGAGTCCGTCGCCGTGGTGTCGAGTGCTCCTTGAGCGGGGAGAGCTGAGAGTCTCCGCGTGAAGTGACTGAGACCCGGCCCCTGTGCGAGCGCGATCGTTGGGAGCAGAAGCCCAACGCCCACCACCGTCCATACGATTCGTGTGCCTGTTCTCATGAAGTCCTCCTCATGTTTGTCGTTCTCTCCCGGGCCTTCGTCAGCAAGATAGGCTCTTTGTTCCTGAGAAGCAATCAGACAACCCTGAAGATGCCGAACTTCAGATAGCGTGTTTCCGGAACGGCGGGGAGAATGGGATGGTCAGGCGCGGCACTCCGCCACTCGAGCATCTGCACCACTTTGCCTACCTTCCTCGCGGTTGTATCGACGATATCGAGAAACACATCGGGAAGAATGTGATGCGAACAGGAAGACGTAGCGAGAATCCCACCCGGTCGCAGCAATCGGTATGCAAGCGAGTGTAACTCCTTGTATCCCTGCTTGGCCGCTTGAACATTCTTTTTCGATTTCGTAAACGATGGGGGATCGAGAATGATGACGTCGAACACCCGTTGTTCCGCGGCAAGGTGCTTCATCGCATCGAACACATCTGCTTGCTCGAATGTAACGCTACCGATCCCGTTCAGGGCCGCGTTCGCCCGTGCCTGCCGAATGGCCTCGGGCGATGCATCGATCGCCAGCACGGACCTGGCGCCGCCCCATGCCGCATGCAGTGCAAATCCGCCTTCGTTGCAGAAGCAATCCAGCACATCAGCGTCGTTGCACAAGCGTCGGGTGACGAGCCTGTTCTCGCGCTGATCCAGAAAAAATCCCGTCTTGTGTCCCTCAAGAATGTGTACTTCAAATCGCACACCGCAGTCTTCGACGACGGTCGGCTCCACTGCGCCGCGCAGCACTCCTTTTTTCTGCGGCAGACTTTCCAACGTCCGCAGGTGCGATTCATTACGCTCGACGATCCCCGTTGGATGAAGCAGCGACTCCAACACGTCACAAATCATCGGAAGACGCGCATCCATGCCGTACGATAGCGTTTGGACGACGAGGTACTCGTTGAACTTGTC
The DNA here is from genome assembly GCA_964539775.1 of uncultured Chitinophagales bacterium. GTDB lineage: Bacteria > Bacteroidota > Ignavibacteria > UBA10030 > UBA6906 > CAADGV01. The sequence goes on along the minus strand of CAZIKE010000025.1, from coordinate 24,138 downwards.
AACAATAAGTCCGGGCAGGAAGTCACTTTCTCCGTGCACAACGCGAAAGGTCTCCACACGGGGATACAGAAGCCTCCGCAAAGCAAGAGCCTGGGCAATGCGCTGCATGAAGAAATCGGCACCACAGTCTTCCACACGCGTTGACAACAGGCGCAAGGCGATGAGCGAATGGGGATTGTAGAACCCAACTCCCAGCGCCTTGCCTCCGGCTGTGCGCAGCTTAACGATGTCTCCCGCTTGCGGCGCTCCTTGTATCTCGCGAATCTCATTGCTGAACACCCAGGGGTGGCCGGCGAGAATGCGCCGATCTTCTTTGCTTTTGAGGATGATTTGCTTTGTCATACGTGTTCAAGGTATCAACACGCGTTACGAATTGCAAGAACCATTCGTTGATATTCGCGGCCTTTCTGGTTATCTTTTTTCGGTTGCTGACGCGTGATAAGGATTCCGACGTGGTTCGTTTCTCCTGCGTGATTTTCGATCTGGATGGGACCCTCACCCAAACCAACCCGTTGATTTTCGCAAGCTTCAATCATGTGGCGCAGCGTTATCTCGGCAAGACGTTTTCTGAGGAGGAAATTATCTCGTGCTTTGGGCCGCCGGAAGAGGGGACGCTCATCCAGCTCCTTGGTGAGCCGACCGCCGCCGAGGCAATGGACGAGTTGTGCTCGTTCTACGCTGCGCACCATGATGAGATGGCACGCCTGCACGAGCGAGTCACCGACGTTCTCGAACTGTTGTGGGAACGCGGCATCCATCTTTCCCTCTTCACGGGCAAGGGGGAACGCACAACGCGCATGACGCTGGAAGCGTTCAACCTTACTCGGTTTTTTGATATCGTCGTGACGGGGAACGACGTTGTGCAGCACAAGCCCGCACCCGAAGGAATCCACCTCATCTTGCGCCGATGCGGGGCAAAACCGGAGGAAGTCCTGATGGTGGGCGATTCGCTTGCCGATCTGCGGGCCTCGCGGAGCGCCGGCATCTCCATAGCCGCCGCATTGTGGGATTCCTACGACACAAGGCGTGTTCTTGCTGCGCAACCCGATGTCGTGTTTCACTCCGTACAGGAAATGCTCCAGTGGTTTCACGTTCACACAAACGGATCTCGCAGTGACTCGTCCTCGTGATGACCATCCGTTCATTCTTCTGCTGACGCGTTTCTCGGTGCCGGCGTTGCTTCTCATCTTTTATGTCACGGCTGCGCTCCGGTTTGAGTACACGCCCGAGAGCACGTTCGCTGCGCTCGTTGCCCTTGAAGGCTCACCCGTCTCGTCGCTCTGGTCGGCCCTGCTTGCGCTTGCTTCACTGCTGGCAATCGATCCCTGGCTTGCGGCAAAGGTCTTCAGCATGGTGTTCTGTTGCTTTGCGTTGCTCTTCTCGTACCTCATCGCGCACGAAGTATTGGACGACCGTCTCCTTGCGTTGTGTGTCGTTCTGGCGCTCTCGATGCAGGCGTGGCTTATTCAACTTGCACCGTCAGGAAGCGGGGTGGGTTTCGCACTGCTGCTCACGCTTGCTGCGATCTTCTTCCTTCTTCGCAATGATTACCTTGTTGCTACCGTCGTAGGCGGGGTGGCCACGCTCGTGTCGTGGCAGAACATTGTGCTGCTGCCCATCCTGCTGTTCGATGCTTACATCAATTCCGTGCAACGGAGCCGCGCGGCAAAGCTTGCCATCAGCATCGTCCTCGTATTCGCAAGCGTCCTGCTGCCCTGGCTGCTGTACGCCTTGTACTCCGGAGCGATAGTGCTGCCGAACGAGGTGGGTCGGTCCGATGTGCCGGCCTTCCTTCCTCATCTCTCGTTCGCATTGGTATTGCTGGTGGGAATCATGTTCGTCGGGGTGACGATGCTGGCATCGCGGGAGCGACACGTCCTGCGCCTGCACACCGCTCCCCTGCTCTGGATCGCGGTTGCCTCCTTCATGCATCGTGTTATGTTCGCGCTCACGCTTCCCATGATTGTGGTGTATGCATTCTTTTCTGTCCAGCATGTGATGCTAAGCTTTGGAAAAGCGCGTCTTGTGCAGGTGGGGGGCATCGTCCTGACTGCGCTGCTCTTGGCCTACAACCAGTTCGTTGTCCTTCCTGCTACCACAGCATTGATGGACGATGCGTCAACAACATCGGCGGGACTGAAATCCGCCGCGCTGTGGCTCCGGATGAACGCACAGGAGAACGAAACCATCAGTGTGCCGGCCGAGCACAATTGCCTGATCGAATTCTATGCCGCGCGCCCCATAACCGACACAGGTGCCCGTTTTCTGATCACGACAGACCGACAGGTTACCGGATTCGAACTCGTGTTCGATCCCGTTGATGAGGATCCTGCCTTGCTCGCGGCGCCTGCTCAATACAAAGTGTGGAGACGAAAATGAAACCTGTCGGCTTGCTGCTTACGCTCTTCCTCTGCCGGTACGCCCCCGGGCAATCGACCGATGTGGTGTTGCGCGGTCTCTCAGTGTATGTCGAGGATGATGAATCCACGTTCCCGATCCTCGTGCGCGATACGGTGGACGAGATGGGAAAACCCGTGCGCCGCTACGATCGCCTCACCATCCAATTTGACATTGCTGCGAGCGAGCCGCCGGATCTGAAGATTCGCTTCTTCCACTGCAATCGTGACTGGCGGATCGACGAGAACGTGTTTGTTACCGATCCCAACCATAACACGTCGTTCATTCTTCAGTTCTTTCCATCGCCGGGTGGTGTACGAGGGTACGCCTATCGCTTCATCAACCGCTTTCCCGATGACAATGATGCTGTGCGTTTCGACTATTCGGGCAACTGGCTGTTCAGGATCATGGATAAGAATGAGGCGACAGTCTATGCCGAGGCTCGGTTCTTCGTCGTCGACCGGATAACGCCGACCCGCGTCGTGGTGACGAACGACTATCTCACGGCAAACACCTCCCCCTATAACCAGGTCCATAAGATCAGCACGCGTGTAACGCTCCCTCGTGAACTCGACGGTGTGTATTACACAACGGTGGATATCTACCAGAACAGACGCTTTCATCATCCCTATCGTATCGACACGTGGGACCGCGATCCGTACACCCAGGTAGAGGGGTTCAACACCGGCGAGCGCATCTTCAGTATCACCAACGTTCTGCCGGGCAACGAATATCGTGTCTTGGACCTAAGTGATGTTAACCGATACCCCAATCGCACCCTCGTGCGTTTGGTCGAGGGTGCCGATCAACTGCGGCTCTATTGGCGAACGGGACTGGACCACGACGGACGGGCAATTCTCAATCGGTTCACAGGGCTGAACTCGGACTACCTCGAGGTTTTGTTTCGATTGGATATGCTGGAGCGGGACTATCGTGCGCTCACGGCGGGCAACAAAGACATTTTTCTTGCGGGCGAGTTTAACTTCTGGAATCCGACGGAAGACGACAGACTGCAGTGGGATGAACAGGAACAGGCATACGTTGTGCAAAAATTGCTCCGTCGCGGCATCTACGATTATCAATACATCACTGGCGAATGGGACCAGGCGTCGCACTCGGTTGTCGGCCAGGACTGGACGGCACTCGAGGGAACTGACTGGCGCACGACGAACAGGTATACCGCACTGGTGTACTTCAATGATCCGCGCTTCGGCGGGTTCGACCGCATTGTCGGCATCGGGCAGGGGAGAAGCGCATCCCTTCAGCCCGGCTCACACTAAACAGGCTGCTCTATGGACACTTCTCTGCGTATCGGCGTCGTGGGCGTTGGTCATCTGGGTGCAATGCACGCAAAGATGTTGTTGGAGATACCGGGCGTACATCTCGCCGGTGTGTTCGATGTTGATCACGACAAGGCACAGCGCGTGGCTCGTGCATGCCGGTCCACGGCGTTCTCTTCCCTCGATGCCATGCTGCATGCAGCAGATGCCGTCACGATTGCCACACCGACCTCCACACACTTCGATGTGGCACGGAACGCCCTGCACAACGGCAAACATGTGTTCATCGAAAAACCGATCACCCAGACAACGGACGAGGCGGAGGAACTGATCCGTCTCGCGAAGGCCCGCAACCTTCTGGTTCAGGTCGGACACATCGAGCGCTTCAACGCGGCCGTTCTGGCCGTCGAAAAGAAGTACACCATCAATCCGCTCTTTGTAGAATCGCACCGCCTCGCACCCTTCAATCCCCGCGGGACGGATGTGGCCGTAGTGCTGGACTTGATGATTCACGACATAGATATTATTTTAAGTTTTGTCCGATCGCCGGTGGTACGCGTGGATGCCAATGGGGTCGCGGTCGTCTCGGACAGCGTGGACATCGCCAACGCCCGACTGCAGTTCGAGAACGGGTGTGTGGCGAACGTGACGGCAAGCCGTATCTCGCAAAAGAAAATGCGGAAGATGCGCCTCTTTCAAAAAGACGCGTACATTTCTATCGACTTTTCCGAAAAACACGCCGAAGTGTTTCGTTTGGTGGGCGAAGGTGAACCAGCGGCCAAAGGGGTGATGATGTTGGGACAGATCGGCTCGGCCAAGCACAAGCGCAATATCGTCTATGAGCTTCCTCCGGTGGAGGAGGTCAACGCTCTGAAGTACGAATTGGAGCTGTTTGCAAAATCCATTACCACCGCCACTCCGCCGCCCGTCACAGGTGAGGAAGGGAGGCGCGCACTGGAGGTTGCGCACATGATCCTCGAGCGGATCGCCGAACAAACCATAAAGCTGTAGCGGAGCGTTCATTGCAGGAGCGCATGGGAGAACAGAGACGCCACATCGAACTTACGAACCCCCTGCTTCGCACCATTGGTGCACTGGCAGATGAGCAACACCTGGAAGCCTACGTTGTCGGAGGCTACGTGCGGGATGCTCTGTTGGGGTTGGAAGATCAGGACGTGGATATTCTCGTGATCGGGGATGGCATTGCGTTCGGCCGAACCGTTGCGCGCGCGCTCGGCGCGGAATCCGTCGTGGCATTCGAACGTTTCGGTACGGCCATGGTGCAGCTGGATGGGGGCAAGGTGGAGTTTGTCGGCGCACGCAAGGAGCGGTACGATCCCGATTCTCGCAAGCCGATGGTGGTCACGGGAACACTGCGCGACGATCTCGAGCGCCGCGACTTTACGGTGAACGCGCTCGCAGCGTGCCTGAATAGAAACTCCTTCGGTACACTGCACGATGAGTTCGGAGGGTTGCAGGATCTGCACGACCGGATTCTCCGCACGCCGCGGGAGCCGGCAACGACCTTCGACGACGACCCGCTGCGCATCATGCGGGCCATCCGGTTTGCAGCACAGCTCAACTTCACCATTCATCCGGAAACGCTGAAGGCGATCACCCACATGAAGGACCGCCTTGCCATCGTCTCCCAGGAACGGATCTCCGACGAGTTCTTCAAACTTCTCAAGACGGCCGTCCCATCCGTCGGGTTGCGCTTACTGTACGATACCGGAGTCCTCCAGATTGTGTTTCCCGAACTCGCCGCCATGGCGGGTGTGGAGCAGAGGAACGAGCATCATCACAAGGATGTGTTTCTTCACACGTGTATTGTCGTCGATAACATTGCCCGCGCCACCGACGACGTCTGGCTCCGCTTTGTAGCGCTCGTGCACGATATTGCAAAACCGAAGACCAAAGCGTTCAAGGAAGGAATCGGCTGGACGTTCCACGGACATGAAGAGATCGGTGCCCGCATGATGAAGAGCATCTTTCGCAAGCTCAGGCTGCCGATGGATCGTCTTCCTTACGTCGAGAAACTCGTGCGTCTCCATCTTCGTCCGATGGTGTTGGTGGATGAGATGGTCACCGACTCGGCTGTGCGACGCTTGATCTTCGAAGCAGGAGACGACATTGACGACTTGATGACATTATGCCGCGCGGACATCACGTCGAAGAATCCCAAGCTCGTTGAGCGCTACCTGCGCAACTACGACATTGTCATGCAAAAGATTGTGGAAGTTGAAGAGAAGGACAGGCTACGGAACTGGCAGCCTCCGGTGAAAGGTGACGAGATCATGGCGGTGTGCGGTTTGAACCCGGGGAAAGAAGTAGGCCTCTTGAAGAAAGCCATCGAGGAGGCAATTCTTGACGGGAAGATCCCCAATGAGCATGACGCGGCGCTCGCGTATTTGCTGGAGATCAAGGACACGATCCTCAACCCGCCGCAGAGTTCTCCTGTCCAGGAATGAAACATTTGGTGTCTCGCCTCGTTTACTGAACAGGTGCTGATGCCTCAACGTCCTTTCTCTGTGCTATCGTACATGTCAGTAAATCATACAAGGAGTTCGTCATGGGATTGACACTCGTCTCACGTGTCGTCGTGCTTGCGTTGCTTGCAGCGACGATCGCCTCAGCACAAACAAGAACGCTCACGCTGGACCAAGCACGACAAATCGCCCTTGAGCGCAACCTCAGCGTCGCTCAGGCACAAAACAACGTCGAAGCAGCCCAGGCGAGCGTCATGGCCGCAACGGGAGATTATCTTCCGACGTTGTCGGCCTCCGGCGGCTGGACCCGCAACCAGACCGAAGGTCCGGTCACCATCGGTGGGGTGGTGATCCCCAATACCAAAGCGGTGTTCAACTACTTCAACACGAGTCTCAACCTCAACTACACCGTCTTCAACGGGTTTGCCCGGGAAGGGAACTACACGCGTTCATCCGCGAATGCCATCGCCGCCGAGCACACTGCCGCGCGCACACGACAAGGCATTGTGTTTCAGGTGGAGGCGGCATACCTCAACGTGTTGCGGAACGAGCAACTGGTGAAAGTGAGTGAGGAGAATCTGAAGCGCGACCAGCGTCAGCTTGAACGTATTATGGAATCCAACCGTGTCGGAGCGCTCTCACGTGCCGACGTGTACCGACAGCAATCGCAGGTGGCAGCAGATGAGTTGAACCTGATTACGGCTCAGAACAATTACAACAAGGCAAAAGCCGACCTGCTTGCGCTCATCGGCCTTGATGTGAACGACGAGTACGTGATAGCCGATCCTTCCATCTCCACAGAAATTGGGCAGTCGGAGCTTGAAAGCTCGGCGGAGCAATACAGAAATTTCCAGGATCTTGCGCGTCGTGCGCTCGAGAAGCGGCCCGACTATCTTGGTGCAACAGAATCCGTTCGTTCTGCCGAAGGTGGAATCTCGGCAGCGCGTAGCGGATATTTTCCCTCCCTGAACGCGTTTGCAGGCTACGGATTCTCGAACAGAGAACTTTCGCGGCTCACCGAAAACAAGAGTTTAAACTGGGGGCTCAACCTGCGCTGGACGTTATTCGACGGCTTCTCCACCAACGAGGCGCTCCAATCGGCATACGTGCAGAAGAAGAATGCCGAGCTTTCCCTGGAACAGACCGAGCGCAACATCAACGTGGAGATCAAGAAGGCGTTGCTCGATCTCGAAGCGGCGCGCAAGGCTTATGAGGTAAGTCAGAAGGGTCTGCTTTCGGCGACCGAGGACCGAAAGATTGCCGAAGAGCGCTACAACCTCGGTGCGGGGACATTGTTGGACCTCCTCACGGCAAACGCAGGACTTGTGAGCGCGCAAGCGAACAAAGTGAATGCGGTGTACGATTTCATCATCGCCAAGCGCAACGTCGAATACGCGATCGGCGAACGAACCTACTGAGTTTTCATCCCATCATCGCATGGAGGAACCATGGCAGCGAACGGCAGGAAAAACAAAAAGAAACTTATCATCTTCTCGATCATCGGGCTGCTTGTCGTCATCGCGGGGGTGGTGCTGTTTCTCGGCAGCAAGAAGGAGCCGGTCATCACGGTACACGTGGAGAAGGTGAGTCGTCGTACCATCACACAGGTGGTGACGGCAACAGGAAAAATCCAGCCTGAGATCCAGGTGAAAATTTCTCCCGAGGTAAGCGGCGAAATTGTTGCCCTGCCGGTGAAGGAAGGACAGCGGGTGAAAAAAGGCGATGTTCTGCTGAAGATCAAGCCCGATGTGTACGCTGCGCAGCGCGACCAGTATGCCGCCGCGTTGGTTTCCGCGCGGGCGAACCTGACGCGCGCCGAGACCGAGTACAAGCGTGCTAAGGAGCTGTTCTCCAAGAATCTCATCTCCCAAGCGGAGTATGATCTGGCGTATGCCACGTACGAAAGCGCCAAGGGATCGTATGCACAAGCCAAAGCATCGCTCGATCAGGCCAACGAAGCTCTGCGCAGGACGACGATTGTCTCGCCGATGGACGGGACCGTCAGCCAACTCAACTCGCGCCTGGGCGAACGAGTGCTCGGCACACAGCAATTTCAGGGCACGGACGTGATGACGATTGCCGACCTCTCGCGCATGGAAGCACGGGTGGACGTGAGCGAAACGGATGTGATTCTGATCTCCATCGGCGACACGGCACGCATCTCCGTCGATGCACTACCCGACAAGAAGATCGACGCGGTGGTGTACGAGATTGCCAACACGGCGAAATCCAAAGGTCTTGGCACACAGGAGGAAGTGACCAACTTTGAAGTGAAAATGCGCATCATTACCCCCAATGTTCCGCTCCGCCCGGGGATGTCGATGACGGCCGATATCGAAACGGAGACGAAGCAGAACGTCCTGGCCGTTCCGATTCAGAGCGTCACGACACGTATGCCCAAGATGGAAGGGAAAGAAGCGCCGAAAGATGGAGAGAGCCGACAGTTCGTGGCAGAAGGGCGTCCGGGCAACGGCAAGATGAAGAACGAGGTGAAGGCAAAGGAGGTCGTCTTCGTCGTAGAAGGGAATGTGGTGAAAGCCATGCCGGTCAAGCGCGGCATCAGTGACGATGCGTATGTCGAAATCACCGAAGGGATCAAGGAAGAGATGCAGGTGGTTTCGGGAACGTACAAAGCGATCAACCGCGAGTTAGAGGATGGATCGAAGGTGCGCATCGAAGAGCCGAAGAAGACCGGCCCTGGCGGCGACAAGCAATCCTAACGAGAAGGAGGACTTCCGTGAACGTTATTGAACTCACCAACATTACCAAAGTGTACGACATGGGCGAAGCCCAGCAGGTGCAGGCTCTGAATGGAGTTTCGCTCTCGATCGAGAAGAACGAGTATGTTGCCATCATGGGCCCTTCAGGCTCGGGCAAATCTACCCTTATGAACATCATCGGCTGCCTGGATACGCCGACATCGGGCCAGTACCTGTTCAACGGCGTGAATGTGAGCGAAATGGACGATAACAATCTTGCTCGCATCCGGAACAAGGAAATCGGCTTCGTGTTTCAAACCTTCAATCTTCTTGCGCGGTCGGATGCGCTGCACAATGTCGAGTTGCCGCTGATCTATGCAGGCGTCCCTTCGGCCGAACGAAAGCAACGCGCGCGGGAGACGCTGGAGCACGTCGGTCTCGGTGACCGCGTGCATCACAAGCCGAACGAACTTTCCGGCGGTCAGCGCCAGCGCGTTGCCATTGCTCGCGCGCTGGTGACCCGCCCCTCCATCATTCTTGCAGACGAGCCGACAGGAAACCTGGATAGCCGCACGGGCGAAGAAATCATGGAACTGTTCGAAGAGCTTCATCGTCAGGGCAACACGATCATTCTCGTGACGCATGAAGCCGACATTGCAGAACATGCCCACCGTGTTGTCCGGCTGCGCGACGGCAAGATCGAAAGCGACGAGCGTATCCCGGAGTCGAAGCGCAAGGTGTACGCTGTGAAGAGAGCGTCCTGACCGACCGAAAGGAGAGCGTTATGCACTTCTGGACGGAAGTGAAAGAAGGCTTGTTGATCGCACTCGCCGCGTTGCGGGCGAACAAGATACGCTCCGTGCTGACCACCCTCGGCATCATCATCGGCATCTGGGCGGTGACGGTGATGGCGGCAGGCATCGACTATATCAACCGCGCGTTCGACCGCAGTGCATCGGCCTTCGGTACCGACGTGATGTATGTGGAACGGTGGCCCTGGGTCAGCGGCGAAGACTGGTGGACATTCCGCAACCGGCGCAATTTCAAAGTAGAATACGCCGAGCAGGTAGAACGGCAGGCAACGATGCTGAGTGCTGTGGCGCCTGTGCTCAATACGCGGCGACCGCTGCGCTTCAAGGACCGGACAATGGATGGCGCGATGATTACAGGAACAACGGAAAGCTACATCCACGCCTCCGGCAACACGCAGATCGACGGACGGTTCTTCTCCGCCGAGGAATCGAACGGCGGCCGACCGGTGTGCGTGATCGGTGCGACCGTGAAGGAGAACCTCTTCCCCGACGAAGATGCCATCGGCAAAACGCTCCGCATCGAGGGACATCCCTACACGGTGCTGGGCGTGTTCGAAAAACAGGGAGGGTTATTCGGCGAGTTCACCTCCGATAATCGCGTGTTCATCCCGCTCCATTCCTTCCGCAGCAACTTCGGTGGACGGCAGTACGTGTACGTGCAGGCACGCGCGATCAGTAAGGAGTTGTTAGAAGAAGCAAAGCTGGAATTGGAAGGAATCATGAGGAAGATTCGGAAGATTCCCCCCGGGGCGCCGAACGATTTCAGCATCAATCAACCCGATCTTCTCAGCAACGCGTTCGGCCCGATCAGTCTGACCATAGCGTTCATCGGTCTGTTCGTCACGGGTCTCTCACTCTTTGTGGGAGGCATCGGCATCATGAACATCATGTTCGTCTCCGTGACCGAGCGGACGAAGGAGATCGGCATCCGCAAAGCCATCGGCGCGAAACGACGCTCGATCCTTCTCCAGTTCCTTGTGGAAGCCGCCATCCTGTGCCTTATCGGAGGCATTATCGGACTGGTCGTGGCCTTCATCAGCGTGCTGATTGCCGGACGGGTGTTCGACCTCGATGCCGTGATGCCTGCCTCCGTGGTGGTGATTGCGACCCTGGTATCGTTGACCGTTGGTCTGACATCGGGCTTCATGCCCGCGTATCGAGCAGCAAAGATGGATCCGGTGGAGGCGCTGCGCTATGAGTAAGTTGGTGTTCGATCTGGCAAGTTTGAAAGAAAGTTTCGCGATGGCGCTTGCCGCCATCCGCGCCAACAAACTGCGTTCGTCGCTGACGCTTCTCGGCATCATCGTTGGTATCTTCTCGATCATTTCCGTCATGACGGCGATGGGCGTGCTGCGCAATGCAATCGAAGAAGGCATCACGCAGCTCGGCGCCAACACGTTTCAGATTCAAAAGTACCCCGCGGGCGGACCCGGCGGCGGCGGACGCCAGCGCTGGCGTTTTAGAAATCGGAAAGATATCACGTACGAGCAGGCACTTGCCGTTCGTGAGAAGGCAACGCTTGCCGAGGCTGTCGGCATCGAAGTGTGGGATTGGGGAAAGATCGTGTATTGGAAGGGCGAGAAGACCAACCCCAACGTTGCCCTGTTCGGCGAGAATATGGACGGCATCGTGACGAACAATTGGGTTGTGGCAACCGGGCGCGGGTTTACGCAGCAGGATTTTGAACTGACGCGCAACGTTGTGCTGTTGGGCAAGCCCGTCGTGGAGAAACTCTTCCCGCCCAGCGTCAACCCGATTGGGGAGATGATACGCATAGACGGATCGCTGTACGAAGTGATCGGGACGTTCGCCCCGAAGGGTGGCTCCCTCGGTGGCAACCAGGATAACATTGCCGTCATTCCCATCACCACATGGTTTCAGAAGAACGGCAAGAGCGGACGCAGCCTTAACATCATGGTGAAGGCGCTGAACCGCGAGGTGGTAGATGATGCGTTAGAGCAGACGCGCATGATCCTGAGGACCGAGCGCAAGGTGCCGCCGGGCGAGCCGGACGATTTCGATTACTTCTCCAACGACTCGGTACTGAAGCAGTTCAACGACTTTACGTTCTATCTGCGTGTCGGGATTATGCTGGTCAGCTTCATCGCGTTGGTAGCGGCGGGTATCGGGATCATGAACATCATGCTCGTCTCTGTCACCGAACGGACGCGCGAGATCGGGATTCGCAAAGCGGTCGGCGCGCGGAAGCGGGACATTCTCTCGCAGTTTATGATCGAAGCAGTCGTGTTGTGTCAGATCGGCGGCGTGTTCGGTATCCTTCTGGGCATCCTCGCAGGCAATGTGGTGAGCATCCTCATCGAAGCGCCCGTGATCATCCCGTGGGATTGGGTCGTCATCGGTTTTGCCGCCTGCGCCACGGTCGGCATAGTCTTCGGCGTGTATCCTGCCTGGAAAGCCTCCACGCTCGATCCGATCGAGGCGTTGCGGTACGAGTAACTCAAGGTCGTTTGCTGCACTACCTTCTCTTCCACTCCGGCACACGGCCTGGAGTCCAGGGTGCAGCCGTGCGCTCCATTGCCGCTTCGAGGTTCTTCACCTCTCCTTCCACCAACGCCTTAAGCCGGCCAAGCACCGGCTCGAATTCCTCGGCTGCAATCTCATACGCCCGACGATGCGTCTCCGTCGGCGCGGACGTCGATAGCCACTGGTCGTCAATGATACCCTGAACACGATCGCTGATCGAGGGCGGTACTGGCTCGTTGCGCGAGCGGAGCGTGTTGTCGCCGTTCAACTCGCGAAGGATCTCACGTGTTTTCTCGTCGATGGCCTTCACCTGATCCATCAAGTGCACGGGTGCTCCCGGGGTATCGTGCAGCGACTTCTTCCAGAGAGTGATCTTGTTACGTACTTCGTTTGCTACGCGCGCGGCACCTGCGACGACACGCTGCAACTCCCCGACCTTCGCTTGGAACTCCGTGAGCACAGTGCGCTCGGGCTGCGGCAGCGACGACGTGCCAAGCACACTAGCGGTAAACCGCTGCGGCTCCGTCAACGGCGTTGTAACGCCTCGCACCCGTTTTGCCACACTCACGTTGTACGTCCCCGGCAAGGCAAGGCGTCCTTGATCACCTTCGTCGAACGGATTGTCGCTCGGCCCGGCCAGCGACGTCGGAGTCGTCGGTGCATAACGCAAATCCCACGTCACTCGGTTCATCCCTTTGGAATTCGATCCGGTGAGTCGGCGGACGACGTTGCCGTCCACGTCCGTAATCGTAAGAATGACGGACGGTTCTTCTTCCGCATCCTCTTCACGCAATTCATCCCACGTGGGGATGCGCGGCGTTCCCCCTTTCTTGATGATCTCCTTCTCTTCCTCCTGCCGCATCTTCTTCTTCGTCTTGTAGGCATCTTTCAGATAGTAGGTGAATGTTGCGCCCACCGGAGGATTCGGTGCGGTGAAGTACGATTCACCCATGAATGCTTTTCCCTTCAGCCCTAACGGCCGCGACTCGATGTACATCCACGCCTCCTTCACCGGAAAAAGCACGACCTCTTTCTCCATATCTCTAGCGGCAAGCATGCGCAGCGGTGAGTAGTCATCAAGGACATAGAAGCCGCGGCCGAATGTTGCGAGCACAAGATCGTTCTCGCGCTTCTGGATTGCAATGTCGCGCACGGCAACCGTCGGTAAGCCTCCCTTCAGTTGCACCCACTTCTTGCCTCCATCCATCGTGCAGAACACCCCGAATTCCGTCCCGACGAAAAGGAGATGCGGATTGATGTGATCCTCAGCGATGGCATAGACTGGACCGTTTACCGGAAGACTGCCCGCCAGTGTGCTCCACGAGCGCCCCGCATCCGTGCTTTTCAACAGGTACGGACTGAAGTCGGCGTTCTTATGATTATCGAACGAAGCATACACTGTTTTCTGATCGTGCTGCGAGGCTCTGATGCAACTGACGTACGTCATCTCCGGCACGGTGGGGAACTTCTCGATCCTGCGCCACACGGCGCCGCCATCTTCCGTCACCTGAATCAATCCGTCGTCCGTCCCCACGTAGATGAGTCCCTCCTTCTTTGGAGACTCCGAGAGCGAGACGATGTTGCCGTAAAAGGAGGTCGACGCATGCCGCGCAACGGCATCAATGCTCCAGAGTTTATCCATCACCGGCAGCGTGTTGCGGTCACGTTGCCGTGTCAGGTCGCCGCTGATGGCCTTCCAAGTGTTGCCGCGGTCGTCGCTGCGGAAAAGCTTGTTGGCCGCGAAATAGAGCCGCGACGCCGAGTGCGGACTAATGATGAGCGGTGCATCCCAGTTCCAGCGCAGCGGCGGTTCACCCTTCTCCTCCTTGGGCTGAATGCCGACTTGCTCTCCTGTCTTGCGGTCGTAGCGAACGAGATAACCGTACTGCGACTCGGAGTACACGATGTGGGGGTTTTCCGGATCGATAGCAGAGAAGAATCCGTCACCGCTGGTCGTAACGAACCAATCGGCGTTGACGATCCCCGATGCGCTGATGGTGCGCGACGGACCGCCGAGCGTGAAGTTATCCTGTGTGCCGCCGTAGACGAAGTAGAACGGTTGCGAGTTATCCACCGCCACGCGATAGAACTGCGTGACAGGAAGGTTGCTGTAATACTTCCACGTCGCTCCACGGTCGAAGCTCTCATACAATCCTCCGTCCGACCCAACTAGGTAGTGACGTGTGTCGTCGGGGTCGATCCACATCGCGTGATTGTCGATGTGTTTGTTCTTCTCGCCGAGATTGGTAAACGTCTTCCCGCCGTCATGGGTGACTTTGAGATAGACATCCATCGAGTAGACGCGGTCAACATCCTTGGGATCGCAGAAGAGTTCGTTGTAATACTGCGGACTTGCGGCGATGTAGTCGCTGCGTTTTTCCCACGAGGCGCCGCGGTTGGTGGAACGGTAGAAGCCCCCCTTCCGCTCCGGAAGTTCGATGATCGCGTACAGCACATCAGGGTTGACGGGAGAAAGGGCAAGGCCGATGCGTCCCACGTCGCCGCTCGGCAGACCGTTTGTCAGCTTCCTCCACGTTGTTCCCGCGTCTTCCGATTTGTAGATTGCCGCCTCAGGTCCGCCGTTGATGAGTGTAAAGACATGGCGTCGGCGCTGGTACGCCGCGGCATACAACACGTCAGGGTTGCGCGGATCCAGTACCACATCCGTCACGCCTGTGTGTTTGCTGATGTACAGGACGGAATCCCACGTTGCACCCCCGTTCGTGGTTTTGAACAGTCCGCGGTCGCCGCCCGGACCCCACAGCGGACCTTGGGCAGCAACGTAGACGACGCTCGAGTTGCGCGGGTCCACGACGATTTTCGCGATGTGTTCAGACTTCTTCAGCCCCATGTTCTTCCACGTCTTCCCCCCATCCTCCGAACGATACACACCATCGCCGTACGAGACACTCCGCTGGCTGTTGTTTTCGCCCGTTCCTACCCAGATGACGAAGGGATTGTTCGGATCGATCGTGACACAGCCGATGGAGTACGAACCTTCGCCGTCGAAGATCGGCTCGAACGTCGTCCCCGCGTTCGTGGTTTTCCACACGCCGCCGGAAGCAGCGGCGATATACCACTCGCTTGTGTTGTGTGGATTGACGGCGATGTCTCCGATGCGGCCCGAGGTGAGTGCGGGACCGATGGAGCGGAATTTCAGGCCTTCAAAGGTTGAGGCCGACAGCGGATCGTTGTCTTTTGTATCATTGGATTTGTTCTGCGCGAGGTGAAGCGACGGCGCCACAAGAAGCGAGAACAGCAGGAGGATACGAGCGAGAGTCATTGCTGGAGTCTCCATGTAGGTTGTGTGTTTGATAGGGATTGACGTTCGAAGGGGCAGCATCTTGACGGCCAAGTGACGGACCTTCTTCCTCCGTTCACACCATTCACCCCGCACCTGGCGCTACCCTCCCGAACATCAGCGCAATACCAAAACTCATGAGTGTGAATTCGCGTTGATTGGTGGATGACTGATCTTCTGCACGCTCTCCCACTCCTCTCTCAATACCACATACATCAACTGGTCAATCAGGTATCCGTCCTTCACCACTGCCTTTCGCATGCGCGCCTCTAACCTGAATCCGGCTTTCTCCAGAACACGCGCGGAGGCAGGGTTCCACTCGAAGACGCCGGCATGAAGACGGGCGAAGTCGAAATGTCTGAACACGTAGCTCACCACCGCCTTCACCGCAGCCGTCGCAATGCCTTTCCCCCAGAACGGCTCACCTAACCAGTAGCCGATTTCCGCTGAGCGCCGATAGACATCCGGCTGCGGGTGTATGCCGATGCCACCGATGACCTCCGCGGCGGACGCAATCGCCCAGGAAACCTCGGGGGTCTGATGCTTCACATGCTTCAGCCAGCGCTTCGCGTCGTAGATGGTGTAGGGATAGGGAAAGGAGTCACGAAGATTGATGGAGACGTGCCGGTTGTTGGCGTACCTGGCGATTGCTTCGGCATCTGTGGGAACGAAGCTCCGCACACACCACTGGTCGAACAACGGAAGAATCACGCGTGCGCTCCGCCGGAGCCTCGCGGGCGATGAGGACTTCCGCGCCTGCGACCGCGCAGTTGTCGTCGCTTGCCCCCATACTCTCGCTTCGGCTCAAGCTGAATCTTGGTTGCATCCTTACTCGGTGGCGGCGGCTCCGCCAACCACTCCTCGGGCGGGTACACAGGAGAGAGCTTCTTGCCGATGAACTCTTCGATGGCAGGAATCTGCATGCCGTCCTCTTCGTCGGCGAAGCTGACCGAGATGCCGGAGGCTCCCGCCCGTCCCGTTCTGCCGATGCGATGCACATAATCTTCGGGATCGAGAGGGAGGTTGTAGTTGATGACGTGGCTGACCCCTTCGATATGCAAACCCCGCGCCGCTACATCCGTTGCCACTAACACGCGGAACTTTCCTTCCCTGAACGCCTCGAGTGTCTTCACACGCTCGCGCTGCGACACATCACCCGACAGTAATCCGCACGAAATCCCACGGGCCAGAAGTTGATCGGCCAGCTTCAGCGACTGATCCTTTCTGTTGGCGAACACAATGACGCGCTCGAGATTCTCCCGCACAATCATGTTGTACAGAAGCTTGAACTTCTCTTCCATTGTACAGATATACACACGCTGCTCCACCGTTTCCACCGCAACGTGTTCCGGTTCGATCTCCACCTTAACGGGGTCGCGCGTCCAGTTTGCAGCAAGTCGCTTTACGTCCTCGTTCAGCGTTGCAGTAAAAAACATCGTCTGGCGTTTGTCCTTCTGCGGCGTGCTATGCACGATACTGCGCACATCGGGGATGAACCCCATGTCTAACATCCGGTCCGCTTCGTCAATCACAAGAATCTCGACGTGGTTCAGATGGATGAGCCGCTGTGACTTGAAGTCGATGAGACGGCCGGGCGTGGCGACTACGATATCCACGTGCGCATCTAACCAGCGCTTCTGCCTCTCATAGTTCATCCCACCGAACACCGCCACAATCGTGCAGGGCATGTACTTCGAGAGAGCCTTCGCATCTTTTTCGATCTGCAACACAAGCTCGCGTGTCGGGGCGAGGATGAGCGCGCGCGGCGAGGCTTTCCTCCGGTTGCTGACCGGCTTGCGCAAGAAATGCGTCAGGATGGTGATGAGGAATGCTGCGGTTTTCCCCGTGCCGGTCTGTGCCTGGCCTACGATATCCCGCCCCTGCAACGCATGGGGCAACACATCGGCCTGCACCACGGTGCAATAGTGGAAGTTCAGATCGGCAATGGCGTGAAGTATTTCGTTCGGCAGGTGCAGGTCATGGAACCGGGTCTTGCCCTCCGCAGCCGCAACGACGTATTGCGATGGGTCCCACGTTTGGGCGGGCTGAGCCGGCAGAGCCGCGGGCCGTTTCTCATGATGACGCTGCGGCATTCTTGACCGCTCGTTGCGATGATGCGCGCCGAAGGGGCCTTCGGCCGGCCGCGCATGCTTCACGTGCGGTGCAGAACGGCTGCCCGATTCCTTCCTGGCCGGGGCCTGCATTTTCTGCTCAGCGCCCGTTTGCTCCGACTTCTTCTTCCGGCCCACCTTACCGCTAAGCCAGGTGGCAACCTTCTTAATGACTTTCTTCATGAACACTCGTGAGATGTAGACACGAATCGCGCAGAGGACCTGGCACTGTGGGAATGCTCGATGCTGCGTCTGGTGCAATCAAGATACGAAGACTTGAGGAGAGAAGAAACCGAGGGCCACACAATCCTTGTTGGTGGTTCAACTAATCCTGCTTCTGGCTCTTGCCCCGTCGCGTTCGCGCCTGCACGAGAATGCCTATCAGCGAAAGAACGACAAGGCTCACCAACGACGGCGATCCCTCGATATTCAACGTCACGGTAACCAGGTACGCACCGATCACGGACGACAGAAGAATCAGTGCCCAGTCGAACAGAAATGAGACGATCATTGCACCGATGATTCCACCTGCGAGTGCCGGTATCCACCATTGAACAGCAATCTGAGGGGCATGCTGTTCCATCAACGTGAAGACAAGAAACCCTCCGGCAACGAATCCCGCTACGCGCAGCGCAACCTTCTGGAGAAAATATCCCAGCGCTGCCGCCAACACCCCGGCACCCGCTGCAACGTAGAAGATGGTGGACTCCTGATGATGCACGAAGCGCGGAGCAAGATCCATCACCACCACAAACACCACTCCGCCCGCAAAGAGCCAGAAGATCTTCCTGCCGAGAAAAAGAAGAAGCACGCCGAGCAGAAGTGGAATAACCGTTGCGAGGCTGAGATCAGGCATGGATAAATGAGATACTCGATGTTAGAGATGCGTAAGAACTGACCGCCGAAGCGGAAGCAGATTCACCCCACTGTGATGTCCTGGGTGAGCATGCTTCCGCGCTGTCGGTCACCGGTGCCGTCCGGATGGTTCTACCGTGCGGGCTTGTAGTACTTCAGCGCTTCCGGTAGATGTTTCTTGATGTCGGCGATGCGTGTCTCGTCCGAGGGGTGTGTGCTCAGGAATTCCGGGGGCGCCTGACCGCCTTTCTTCGCCGCCATGCGCTGCCAGAACGATACTGCGGCGTTCGGGTCGTAGCCGGCCATTGCCATGAAAATCAACCCCATGTGGTCGGCTTCGCTTTCGTGCGAGCGACTGAAGGGCAACAGCACGCCAACCGCCGTGCCGATACCAAAAGCTCCCAGCCACAGATTGCGCGTCTCCTTCGGCTTGTCCTTGAGCGCTATGGAGAGTGCCGCGCTGCCGAAATTGGCAAGCAGCCCCTGACTCACGCGCTCGTTGCCGTGTTCGGCCACGGCATGGGCCACCTCGTGTCCCATTACGACGGCAACACCGACTTCGTTCTCGCAGATCGGCAGGATGCCGGTGTAGAACGCCACCTTGCCGCCCGGCATGCACCACGCATTCACTTGCTCGCTCTCGATGAGATTGAACTCCCAGTGGTACCCTTCGAGCCGGTTCGCCCAGCCTTTCTGCTGTGCATAGTCTTCGACAGCTTTCTGAATGCGGTGACCGACCCGTTTGATCATCTCGGTCGCTTTCTGATCGGTACTCAGCTTGCTTTGCTTGAGAACCTGATCGTACTCTGAGTAGCTCATGCTCAGCATCTCGCCGGCGGGAATGAGCGTCAACTGTTTCCGTCCGGTAACAGGGTTCGTACTACAGGTAACGAAGATGAACGAGAGAACGAAAACAAGTGCTGCAAGCGTCTGGGGGATAACCTTGTGGGATGTCATACCTCTCTCCTCATTGAGTGAACTCATGCATGTCTCATCTGAAGAATATCATACTTTATCATGATGTGCAAGGGGCCGTCCATCCCGGTGGTTCAGCTTCCCGGTTAAGCTCTGCTGAGAAAATTCTCCAACACAAAAATCTTTCGCAAGCGAAAGTGCGCCGGGCTCTCCACCAATGCTATCGCCCGCAAGCTGTCCATCCCTGAGACAAACCAAGGATCTTTGCACGGCGGGACTTCCCAGAGCCAGTCGGGAATTGGAATGTTCAGTTCCGAACACAACTGGCATGCTGTGGAAGCAAGGATCGCGTCCATTTTCTCGTTGCTGAGTTCGAATGGCTCTTTGATTGCCTCGGCGTTCCTGTAATACCGGAAATCATCCACAAACTCCATCAGGTGGATGACCCAGTGTTTCGGGTCGGCGACCATCCGTTGTTTCACGTCTCGCAAGGTGATCATGCCTGAAAAAGTTCCTCAATGAAGAAACGCGTTGCAGGCTTTATGAGGTTCTCCGGATAATAGTGCTCAACGATCCTGAATACCTCTTCCGGACTCTTGAGATTGAGCCTCCTAACGAGAAACACGACATCATCTTTATCGGTGGCTTCGACACGCGCCGCGAGCACCTTCATTGCCAGCAAGTAATCTGGTTCTGGCACAAAGACCTTCAGGCAGGGCATCTCAGCAAACACGCGTTGGGGATGCTGAACAACAAACCCCTTCACCGCATCGTTGAGCCAGGTGTCGGGCAATCCATGAGCCTGGGCAACTCGTTGCGCCGCCGTGCGTACCGCCTCTGCCGGTCTGAACACTGCATCTATGTCTTTTGTTGCAGGTCGTGCGTCGTACACCACACACATCACTGCGCCGCCGTACAGGCATACCTCTCCTTTTACGCCCATCGCACATAATTCATCGTTCAGTTCGTGCAGCAGTCCTGTAATAGTGTTCTTTTCTATCATGCCTCTTCGGTGGAAGCAACGTGCTTCAATGTCACTCTTCGTTCGCCGCAGACACGTTATGAGACTGGATCTGCAGTGCCTGATGTGGTCGCTTCAAGAAGAAGCTCCGCGATATCCTTCACCTGTACTCTTTCTGCGGCGTCTTTCGCCTTGACGCCATCCGTGATCATGGTGAGGCAGAACGGGCAGCCGGTTGCAATGGCGTCGGCTCCGGTGCCGAGAGCTTCTTCCGTGCGCTCGATGTTCACCCGCTTGCCTTCGTGCTCCTCCATCCACATGCGTCCGCCTCCGGCGCCACAGCAAAAGCTGCGATCCCGAGAACGTCTCATCTCTACCCGCGTGCCTGCGACCGCATCCACCAGCGCACGCGGCGCGTCGTACTCATCGTTGTAGCGGCCCAAGTAGCACGGATCGTGGAAGGTAATCATGCGCGTTTGTTCTCCGGCCGGCGTCAGCTTTCCTTCTTCAATCAGTTGCTTGAGAAATGTTGTATGATGAACGACCTCATAGTCACCGCCAAACTGCTTGTACTCTTTGCCCAGCGACTGGAGGCAGTGCGGGCATGTGGTGACGATCTTCTTGACGTTGTACTTGTTGAGTGTGGCGACATTCTCCTGAATGAGCATCTGTGCAAGATACTCGTTGCCCATGCGTCGTGCCGCGTCGCCGTTGCACTTCTCCTCCGTGCCGAGAATGGCAAACTTGACACCGGCCCTCTTCATCAACTGTGCAAAGCTCTGGGTGACCTTTTTGTACCGCGCATCGTAGGCTCCTGCACATCCCACCCAGAAGAGCATCTCAGCATCAGGTGTATTAGCCATGAGCGGAATGTCGAGTCCCTCGGCCCAGTCTGCCCGCGTCGCGTGACTGAACGCCCAAGGAGTGTAGTTGCGTTCCAGATTGTTGAACGTCGTCGTCAGCTCAGGTGGAAAACGGGATTCGTTCAGCACCAATCCTCGACGCAGATCCACAATCGTATCCACGTGCTCGATCATCACGGGGCATTCCTGCACACAGGCCATGCAGGTTGTACAGGCGAAGAGTTCCTGCTCGGTAATGAAGTTATCGAGAAGCTGGCGGGAAAGAATTGTCTCGCGTTCCTGGTCGCTTCCAGTCAAACCACCGCGTAGCACTGGTGCCTTTTCGAACGTTCGCGCTCTCACGTCAACGATGATCTTTTTCGGATTGAGGAGCTTGCCCGTTGTGTTGGCCGGACATACCGATGTGCAGCGTCCGCACTCCGTGCAGGTGTAGCCGTTCAGCAATTGCTTCCACGTCAGGTCGTCAATGTCGGTAGCGCCGTATTTCATCAGCGTCTCGTCGGCAAGATTGATGGGCTTCAGGGTACCTTTCGGTTCGATACCGAGATTCGAGAAATACACATTGAACGTTGAAGCGATCACATGCAGATGCTTGGAGTACGGGAGATAGTTGAGAAAGCCAAGCACAGCAAGCATGTGCCCCCAAAGGAACACGGAGTACCACGTAGCGGCAGAGTCGGCAGAGAGAGACCCCGACAACAGAGCTGATACGAAGCGCGCTTCATGCGGCACGTGTGGATGAACGAACGGGCGCGTGGCATTCTGCCCGAACATCGTGATCATCACGGTAAGAATCAGCGCCAGAACGAGAATGGCATCCCACTTTGCGTGACCGGAGACTTCAAGTCGTTTGGGTGGGAAGAACAACCGCCGCGCAAGTGAAATCACGACACTGACGACCACCAGCGCGCCGAAGAGGTCCTGCAGCCACGTCAGGGGGCTGTAGAGCGGACCCAGAAACGCCAGCGATGCGCCCGGCACAAGTCCCTCGATGATCGACTCCACCACGGCGCTCAGCAACACGATGAAGCCCCAGAAGATCAGCACGTGGAGCAACCCCGCAAACGGTTCACGCATCAGCTTCGACTGACCGATGGCAATGGTCAGAACATTCTTGATCCGCTGTCCGACATTGCTGAAGCGATTCTCTGGCTTACCGAGCTTCACATACGAGATGAGGCGCGCAAGGTTGTACCCAAAGAATCCAAGCGCGGCAATCAGTACGACGGCAAAGATGATGGAGTTGAGCATCATAGGATTCTTATTCTTTTGTTTGGTTTCACAGAGTACGTCAGCGAGGCGGCATGTTCGGCGTAATCGTCTCTTGTTAGGTCTATGCTGGGATCTCGTACAATGTGGCTATTAACGTACGTACGCCTACGGAATAATCATTTCCCCTTCAAGCGTCGTCACGGCCCGACCGCCGACCATCACGCTCGTCACGGCTTTGTTCCGTGTGGTGAGGTGGATGGTTACTCTCCCTTTGCGACCGATAACATCGCCCTGTTCGCCGATGATGCTGATGGAATCGCTGGTGAGCTTGTCATCCAGCAGTCCCTGCTCGTACAGATACACCCCGAGCGGTCCGTTGGCCGACCCGGTGACCGGGTCTTCATTGATGCCGATATTCGGCGCGAAGAAACGTGAGTGAACGCTCGACTTCCGCTCGATCGTTTCCGTCGTGAACACACAGACGCCGAGCAACTTGCGGTTGGTGAGAAGCTGGGAGAGTGCAAAGAAATTCGGCTTGATGGCAAAGATCGTGTGCAGGCGACGGACGGGAACGAACAGGTAGTTGGTCATGACAATCGGGAGGCGGGGATCGAACTCTTCAAGACGGATGTTGAGGATGCGCATGATGTCCAACTTGTACTGCCCTGCCCGCACGAACTCCGGTACCGGCAAACCGAAGAACACCTCGGCATGTGAAACGGTCTTAATAACGCGCACAGGCAGTACGCCCGAAAGAGTCTCCACGTGAAACCCATACGTCCCCGGATCGACCATATCGAACAGACCTTCCTCCGCCATCGCGTGGAAGCTGGCAATGGTCGCGTGACCGCATAATGGCACTTCGGTCTCGGCAGAAAACCATCGGATGCGCAGGTCGGCGTCGGGTTTGGTGCTGGGAAGAATGAACGCCGTCTCGGGCACACCCATCTCACGCGCGATGGCCTGCATTTGTTGATCCGTCAAGCTCTGCGCGTGCAACACAACGCCTGCCGGATTGCCCATGAGAGGCGTATCGGTGAACGCATCCACCTGCTTAATGGTGATGCGCTTGTATTCCTTTGCTGGAAGCACTCCCGAGAGCTTTGTCATACGCTCAGCACTTGCGCGACGATCCTTGTCCATGTGCTACAACTGCTGCAAGTCCATTGCTGTGAGTGTCGTTCGTTCGTGGATGTAGATGAGCATCCCCTCGCACACGAAAAACGCATCGGGCACTACTGCCCACGCCTGCTGGGCGATCACATCCGTGAAGAGAATCTCGCCGCTGCTCTTGGTCACGATCATCAGGATGCTCCTCATGCACGGACGTTCACTCGTTGATGCAGCGATCCGTTCGTGATAGTTGTACACGAACAACGAGTCACGCTCGAGACAATCGAGCGGGTACACGACGTGTTCTGTGTTGCAATGTCGTCGGAGGAGAATGTGTGGTACCTCGTCCCCTTCCGCAGCGTACAGGGGAGAGGGAAGCTCGATCGAGGGTTCGGCAGCGACGAGACCACCATGTGTTTCCTCGCCTCGCTCACGCTCTTCTCCGGTGCGATAATCGATCCAGAGCTGCTCGCTGCCGAAGGCCCGTGTACGAGTCACGGCAAGTGCCTCGGTCCCGAGATGATCGAACCTGACGTCCTCATTCCTCCACAACTCCGATCCTGTACGAACGTCCACGGCGATCACCGCTCGATGTTCGGGAAGTTCGGGAGTGGCATACTTATGAAGGAGGAGCGTATCGCGGTGCACG
>CAZIKE010000024.1:0-34492 GCA_964539775.1 uncultured Chitinophagales bacterium | reverse complement strand
TGCTCACGGTGCTGGATCCCAACGGCCAGCGGACGAGCAGGCAGATTCTTTTGTACTCTGCGGGTCTTCTTCCGGTGTCGCTGCTTCTTTCCGTGTACGGAACACTGGGCTGGATGTATGCTGCGGGCGCGCTTGCCGTCGGCGGAGTGTATTTGTACTACGGTCTCCGGCTCTACCAGACAAGGTCGAACGTTGCCGCGCGCAGGGTGTTTTTCGTCTCGCTTTTGTATCTCCCTGCGCTCCTCGCGTGCATGGTCATTGACACATTGTAGCGTGCATTCCCCGATTCGCCTCCAGCGACCATGTCCCTCACAGACCTTCCCCTGCTCAATGCTCTTCTGAACACAACCAGCTCGGTACTTCTCGCCTTCGGATACTATTTCATTCGAAGGAAACGAAAGCTCCTGCACAAGAGAATGATGATCGCGGCTCTTATCACCTCGGCACTCTTTCTCATTTCCTATCTCATCTACCACTACAACGTCGGCTCGGTTCGATTTCAAGGCGTGGGAACCATCCGGACGGTGTACTTTATTATCCTCATCTCGCACACGATGCTGGCTATCACGGTGCCGCCGCTTGCCATCGTGACGCTCGTCCGAGCGCTGCGAGAACGGTTCGACAAGCACAAGCGCATCGCGCGATGGACTCTGCCGATTTGGTTCTACGTCTCGCTGACCGGCGTGGCGGTGTATGTGATGCTGTACCGGATGTAGCGCATCGGAAACTTTCTTCATATTCCCGCCTAAACTCCTTATATTGAGTTCACTCAACAATCCAAACATTCACCAATCCCGCTTCGTTATTGACCATTGCCTAAGACGCTGAACATCTTCTTCGTTGGCGACATTGTCGGCCAGCCCGGCCTTGACCTTGCAGTCGCACTGGTTCCCAACTATGTCAAGAAATATAGCGTAGACCTTCTCATTATCAACGGGGAAAACACGACCGATGGGAAAGGTATCGCCGAGGAGCATGCAAAAAAACTCTTCGAGCTTGGAACGCACGTTATCACGACCGGGAATCATGTTTGGGACCGGTGGGACAGCCGCAAAGTGCTTGGCGCTGATCGCCGCATTCTCCGACCGCTGAACTATCCGAGAGAGAACGGCGGCAACGGTTTCATTGTCGTGGATTTGGGGGAGAAGGGGAAAGCGGGCGTGCTCAGTGTGCAGGGGCGCGTGTACATGCAGCCGATCGATGATCCGTTCAAGACTGCTGATTGGGCAATTGCAAAGATGCACGAAGAGACGAAGGTGGTGTTCGTTGACTTTCATGCCGACGCCAGCGCCGAGAAGATGGCGATGGGCTGGTACCTGGACGGGAAGGTGACTGCGTGCATCGGCACACACACGCATACACCCACCGCCGACGGGCGCATCCTTCCGCGCGGCACGGCGTTCATTTCCGATGTCGGCATGACGGGCCCGTATGATTCCGTGCTGGGCATGAAGAAGGAGCAGGCGCTCCGACGCATGACGCTGCAAACGCCCCACAAGTATGAAGTTGCCTCACACGACGTGCGGCTCTGTGCCATGTACGTGCAGGCAGACATCGAGTCCGGTAGAGCGCTGAAGATGGAACATGTGATCTTTCCGGCGTTCGGATAAGGCAATGCAGTGTGGAAGACTGGATTGCTGGAGTGTTGAAGCTGAATCTGCCATCGCATACATTGATGTCGTAAGTCACTCATCCGTCAGTCCCGATTTTGCATGGCACAGCTCATCGACGGCAAAGCGATTGCCGAGCAGATCAAGCACGAGGTGAAGGCGGAGGCCGAGAGGCTGAGGCAGACCGGCGGGATTACCCCCGGGCTTGCATTCATTCTTGTGGGTGACAACCCTGCCTCGCAATCGTACGTCCGCTCCAAAGGCAAGGCATGCCAGGAGATGGGATTCCATTCGGTGACGGAACGTCTGCCGGCAACGGCCCCAGAGGAGGCGGTGCTGCGCCTTATTCATTCCTTCAACAACGATCCGGCGATTCACGGCATCCTCGTTCAACTCCCTCTTCCCAAACATATTCAAGAAGAGAACATCATCGAAGCAATTGATTGGCGGAAGGATGTGGACGGATTTCACCCGATCAACATGGGGAAGTTAGTGATCGGGCAGCCATGCCTTCGACCGTGCACGCCGGCCGGCGTACAGGAACTTCTCATCCGCAGCGGGAACGACCCGTCCGGCAAGCACGTGGTGGTTGTCGGGCGCAGCAACATCGTCGGCAAGCCGGTGATGAACATGCTGCTGCAAAAGCAGCGCGGCGCAAATGCCGTGGTGACCATCGTGCATACGGGGGCAAAGGATATCGCCGCCTTCACGCGCCAGGCGGACATCGTGATTGCAGCCATCGGCAAGGCGGAGGCAATTACGGGCGAGATGTTGAAACCCGGCTGCGTGGTGATTGATGTGGGCATCAACCGCGTAGACGATCCAACAGCGAAGAACGGTTACCGCCTCGTGGGCGACGTGCATTTTGAATCTGCTTCACGCGTGGCAAGAGCCATCACGCCCGTGCCGGGCGGTGTAGGCCCGATGACCATTGCGATGCTGATGAGGAACACGCTGGAAGCGGCGAAACGGCATTATGCAACGTGAGGGCAGGTTGTGGTACGATTAAAGCATTATAGCAATGCGTGGCGACTCGACGGGAGATTTGCCTTGGTAACCGGGGGATCGCGCGGCATCGGCTACGGTGTTGCGCGGCAGTTGCGGGAGCTGGGGGCAACGGTTGCGATTGTCGCGCGAAACCAGACCCGCCTTCGCTCGGCCGTCAACGAATTGGGTGGAACGACAGTGTGGGGGATACCGGCGGATGTCTCCTCTCCCTCCGACAGAAGACGATTGGTTCGCTTCGTGGAGCAACGTTGGGGTCGTCTCGACATTCTTGTCAATAACGCCGGCATGAATATCCGCAAGAGAACAACCGAGTATTCGGAGAAGGAATATGCTTCGCTCGTGCAGGCGAACATGACCTCTACATTCGAGATGTCGAGGCTTCTTTATCCGTTGCTCAAGCGTTCGGGCAACGCTTCCATCGTGAATGTGTCGTCGGTGGCGGGGGTGACGCACGTCGGCACCGGCACGCCGTACGCGATGAGCAAGGCGGCGATCATACAGCTCACGCGCAACCTTGCTGTCGAGTGGGCTGAGGATGGTATACGCGCGAACGCCGTCCTCCCCTGGTACATCCGCACGCCGTTGGTCGAGCCTGTGCTGAAGGATCGGCGGCTGCTTAAACGCATCATCGGGCGGACGCCGTTGGGCAGAGTTGGCGAGGTCTCCGAAGTCGCCGGCGTCGTTGCCTTCCTGTGCTTGCCTGTAGCGGCGTATGTCACCGGACAAAGCATCGTTGTCGACGGAGGATTTTCGGTGAACGCATTCGATGTCTTATCCATCCAGGCGCGGAAGGGCAAGGCCCCTGCCCGCATCCGGGTAAGCTCGAAACGGTGAACCCTCGATGAGTGTTGGAACAAGAAACCCCTACATCATCAACAACTTAGTCTATGGAGAGAGAACATGAAAGAACAATACCGCAAGCAGATCATCGACATGTTGACCGCAGCATACTGGATGGAGCTGGAGACGGTCACAAATTACATCGCAAACTCTGTTCACCTGGACGGTGTTCGTGCCGAGGAGATCAAGAAGTCATTGGGAGCCGATGTTGCTGCAGAGCTCGGCCACGCGCAAGCTCTCGCTCGTCGCATCAAGGAGATTGGCGGGCGCGTTCAAGGCTCAATCGACTTCAAGCCTCAGCAGAAGTCCCTCCAGCCGCCGCCTGATTCAACCGACGTTGTTGCCGTCATCAAAGGAGTGATCGAAGCGGAAGATGCAGCCATCGCACACTATGGAAAGCTCATCGAGCTGTGTGGTGAAGCGCATGACTACGTTACGCAGGACCTTTGCATCACCCAGCTTGCGGACGAGGAGGGTCATCGAGTCATGTTCGCGGGGTTTTTGAAAGAGTATGCGAAAGAGTGACGTGCATCGCCAACACCGGCAGTTCTGTTGCAATTCGTGACAAGATTTCTTAGGTTTGTAACCGGATGGAAGACCTGTTCATGCGCGGCGTAGAAGAATTCAACAGACAGTTCTTCTTTGAAGCGCACGATGTGTGGGAAGAGCTGTGGAGGGAGACGACAGGCACTCATCGCATCTTCTACCAGGGCTTGATCCAGACAGCAGTTGGCTTCTACCACCTTTCGAACGGAAACTATAAGGGAGCGTGCAGCCAATTGGGGAAGGCACTCGGGAAGCTCGATCAGTATCTTCCATCCTATCACGGAATCAACACCGATGCCCTCGCGGCGCGTGTCCGCCTATGCCTCTCGGCGGCCGAAGTACTGAGAACGAAGGGGGCTGGAGTGTTCGATGCTTCCTTGATTCCACAAATTGAGCTTTGCTGAGAGCAACGACGAATGTACACCCGGGCATAGAGACGCGATGTGCTGTGCCTGATGAAGACGAAGACCTATACAACGGAGGAAATCCTATGGCAACAATGATCACGGAAGAATGCATCAACTGTGGAGCGTGCGAACCGGAATGCCCCAACACAGCCATCTACGCAGGCGGCGTTCAATTCGAGTATGGCGGCCAGATGTACGAGCCGATCTCGAACGATTTCTACTACATCGTACCGGAGAAATGCACGGAGTGTGTCGGGCACTTCGATCAGGAGCAATGTGCGGCGGTGTGTCCGGTGGACTGCTGTGTGCCCGACCCGAATCGCGTGGAGACCGAAGAGGAATTGTTCGAGCGCGCGAAACTGCTTCATCCGGATCGGGAGTTTCCACCGTTGAGCGAAGCAACATCGCACTTCCGAAAGCATGCATGAGCAACACGCGTGAGGATGTTAAGGGTCGGTCTCCGGCTGCGGAGGCCGACCTTTCTTGTTTATTGGTTGGGGAACTGCGTGCTTGTATTCCGATATGCATCAACCGTGCAACCGCATTGAGACATGAAGATCGGCAACTATCAACTCTACGCCATCGACACCGGCACGTTTGCTCTTGACGGCGGTGCAATGTTCGGCGTCGTGCCGAAGACACTCTGGGAAAAGGCGATTCAGCCCGATGAGAAGAATCGGATCGCCATGGCGGCGCGGGCGCTGCTGCTGATCGGGGATGGGAGGAAGATTCTCGTCGATGTGGGCAACGGTTCGAAGTTCAACGACAAGCTCAAGTCCATTTACAAGATCGACGAGAGCCGCAACTCGCTTCTCGGATCGCTCCGACGGTTGGGACTTGCAGCCGACGACATTACGGATGTTATCCTGACACATCTTCACTTCGATCATGCCGGCGGTTCCACCTATCGGGACAACGGCGTGGTGCGGCCGACGTTCCCGAAAGCACGGTACTACGTGCAGCGGCAACACTGGGAGGCGGCCAACACGCCGACCGAGCGGGACAGGGCGAGTTTCTTCTCTGAGGACTTCATCCCACTCGTCGAGCATGGGGTTCTGCACTTTACGGAAGGAGAGGGGGAGATTCTTCCGGGAATCACCTGCCGCGTGTGTCACGGCCACACATCTGCACTTCAAGCACCGGTCGTTTCCGACGGAACGACGACGCTGTTCTATTGCGCCGACCTCATCCCCACCGTTGCACACATCCCGCTTCCCTGGATCATGGCCTACGATCTTCGTCCGTTGACGACGCTTGAAGAGAAAAAAAGAATCCTGACGCAGGCGGTCGATGAACGATGGATTCTTTTTTTCGAACACGATGCGAACGTGGAAACCGTGCGGCTCCAGAGGTCCGACAAGGGCATCGTTGCCGTGCAACCGTCGCCTCTCTCGACTGTGGAATGAACAACACGCTGTGCCGGCGATGGCACTGGAGTACATATACGTAGCGCGAGTGCAGGAGATTCCCGAGCGGCGTGGGAAGCTCATTCATCTTGATGATGAAGACATCGCGTTGTTTAGGGTAAATGGCAAGGTCTATGCACTCAGCAACGTGTGTGCCCACCAGCACTTCTCCGCGTTACACCAAGGGGAGTTAAAAGGATTGCGGGTGAGCTGCCCAATGCACGGCTGGACGTACTCGCTGGAGACGGGTCTTGCAGAAACAGGCAATGGAACGGTGAAAACCTATCCCGTGAAGACTGCGGGAGAGAAGGTATTCCTCGGCATAGAACGGAACAAGGAGATGCCACAACAATCCTCTGAGGATCATGCGGAGTAGGATGGACGGATGACTTCGGCCGAAAGAATAAAAGCAAAAGCGCTTGCACTGGGCTTTACGAAAGTGGGGATTGCGAGGGCCGAAGAATTGGTTGAAGAAGCCGTGCGCTTGCGCCAGTGGCTCGGTCGCGGTTATCACGCGACGATGGAATGGATGGCACGAAACGTCGAGAAGCGTATCGATCCGCGTCAGGTCGTGCCCGGGGCGAAGTCCGTCATCTGCGTCGCACTCAACTACTTCACGCCAGTCGAACACACCAGTGAACCGGGCATCGGCAAAATCTCCCGCTACGCCTGGGGCGACGACTATCACGACATACTCGGGGAGAAGTTGAAGATGCTATGGGAGTGGCTGCAGAACGAATTCCCAGGTGTTGAAGGTCGGTACTACGTTGATACCGGACCGGTCATGGAAAAGGTGTGGGCGCAGCGTGCCGGCATCGGTTGGATTGCCAAGAACGCCAACGTCATCACACAGGACGTTGGCTCATGGGTGTTTCTCGGGGAAGTGATTACGACACTTGAACTGGACGAGGACGTGCCCGCCACCGACCATTGTGGGACATGCACGCTGTGCATCGAGGCGTGCCCGACGGAGGCGATTGTCGAGCCGTATGTTATAGATTCCAACAAGTGCCTTTCGTATCTTACCATCGAGCATCGCGGAGCAATCGAGGGTAACGTGCGAGAGCGGTTCGAGAACTGGATCTACGGCTGCGACATCTGTCAGGACGTTTGCCCGTGGAACCACAAATTTGCTGTCGAAACCGCCGAGCGCGGATTCCATCCGAGACCATGGAACATCTCCCCACGACTGGAGGAATGGGCAGAAATGACACAGGAGGCGTTCGTCGAAAAGTTCAAGCGAAGCCCCATCAAGCGCACGAAGCATTCCGGTTTACGCCGGAACGTCCGGGTCGTCTTGGAGGCTCGTCGACCAGAGGTGACCCGCAACGCCGTGTAAGTGCATCTAACGCACGGAAGCGTACATTCTGACGATCACAACAGGTTCAGGCAAAGGATACGTAATGGCAGCGCATCACAAACTAATCATCATCGGTTCAGGCCCCGCCGGATTTACCGCCGCACTGTATGCCGGAAGAGCGAATCTCAGTCCTATCGTATTCGAAGGCATTCAACCCGGCGGCCAGCTCACGATCACGACAGAAGTGGAGAACTATCCGGGCTTCACCAACGGCATCATGGGTCCGGAGTTGATGGAAGCGATGCGCGCCCAAGCGCAGCGATTCGGCGCCACGTGTGTCTATAAGAGTATTACAAAGGTCGATTTCTCGCGCCGCCCATTCGTGCTCTGGGCAGATGAGGACGAGTACACCGCCGATGCCGTCATTGTGGCAACCGGCGCATCGGCGAAGTTGTTAGGCATTCCTTCGGAGAAGGAATACATGGGCTACGGTGTTTCAGCCTGTGCCACGTGCGATGGATTCTTCTTCAAGAATCAAGAGGTGATCGTTGTCGGCGGCGGCGACACGGCGATCGAAGAGGCAACGTTCCTTACCAAGTTTGCCTCGAAGGTCACCATCGTCCACCGTCGCGATCAGCTGCGTGCCTCCAAGATCATGCAGGAGAGGGCATTCAAGAATCCGAAGATCGCGTTCGTCTGGGATTCGGTTGTCGAAGAGATCCTAGGCAAGACGGAGAATGGAAGGAAAGCAGTAACCGGCGTGCGTCTGAAGAACGTGAAAACCGGCGCGATGACCGAAAAGAACGTGGACGGCGTCTTCATCGGCATCGGCCACAAGCCTAACACCGATTTGTTCAAGGGTCAGCTCGAGATGGACGATATGGGCTACCTCAAGCTGCAAGGACGCAGCACGCGAACGAACATTCCGGGCGTGTTTGCCGCGGGTGATGTTGCCGATAGCGTGTACCGGCAAGCAGTGACGGCCGCAGGCTCCGGCTGCGCTGCAGCAATCGATGCCGAACGATGGCTGGAAAGCCAGCATGATTGAGCAGACTCATGCACCTGCATACACTCCCCACTCATCGCACAGGCGGATGATGGCCGAAGACATGCTTCGGGCGTGATCCGCATTCTTATCCTCGTTACTCTTGAACAATCCTGCCGCAGGAACGTGTGAGGAGGGCATTCAGCGCAAGCATGATGCCCGGTTGCTCACTCTCGCGAAAGTCAGTATATTTCACAAGCCTTTGGATAGAGCCTTGCTCAACGGAATGAACGGAGAATGATGAACACGGAAATACATTTTAGAGACACATCCCTGATCCCCATCTGGCAGAAAGTCTTGCGGAGCGAGCGCCTGACGCTCGAGGATGGGTTGACATTGTACAAGACGTACGATCTGCTCTCGCTCGGCAAGATGGCGCACTACGTGCAGCAGCAGAAAAGCGGTGACGCCGTCTATTTTGTTCTCAACCAGAAAATCGAACACACTAATGTCTGCGTTCTCTCGTGCAAGTTCTGTGACTTTGCAACGAAGAAGGGCCGTCCTGATGCCTACGAAATGACCACGCAGGAGATTCTCGACAAGCTGACGCCGCACATTCACGAGGTTCATATTACCGGCGGCATGCCCGCCGATTGGCCGTGGGAACGCTATCTCGACATCGTGCGCTCCATCCATGAAAAGTACCCTCACGTGGATGTGAAAGCATTCACGGCGGTGGAGATTGATTTTTTCCACAAGAAGTTCAAGATGTCCATCGAAGAGGTTCTGCGGCAGCTTCAGGCGGCCGGACTCCGAACGATGCCGGGGGGCGGCGCGGAAATCTTTTCGGAGCGTGTGCGCAAGCTTCTGTTCCCGCAGAAAATCGGAGCAAAAGGCTGGTTCGAGGTTCATAAGACTGCGCACCGCCTCGGCATTCCGACCAACAGCACGATGCTGTATGGACACATCGAGACGTTGGAAGAGAGACTGATGCACATGATCAAACTCAGAGAGGTGCAGGATGAAACGGGCGGATTCCTTACCTTTATTCCACTTGCGTTCCAGCCCGGCGACACAGGCATCAAACCGAAATACCAGTTCACTTCCGCGATCGATGACCTGAAAACGATTGCCATCTCCCGGCTCATGCTCGACAACTTCCCGCACATCAAAGCGTATTGGGTGATGTTGACGGAAGAGGTGGCGGCGATGGCGCTGAATTTTGGCGCAGATGATATGGACGGGACGGTTGGTGGCGAGAAGATTGCCCACGACGCTGGCGCCGTCACCCCCATGCAGTTGGCAAAGGATCAGATCATCCGCATCATCAAGGACGCTGGGAAAATCCCTGTCGAGCGCGATGTGTATTACAATCCGTTGAACGTCTACACCGGTAACGTCATCGGCAAGATCCCCTATCTCAACTCCGTCCCCTTCTATGCGCATCTGGAAAAATCGGCCGGGTTCAGGATTCTTCCGATTGCTCCTCGCCGCATGGGGCTGCTGAGCCGGAAAGGACAAATTGATGCGGGTCTCTTCTCGCTAATGGATTACTTCGAGCAAGAAGATGCCCTTGAGCCGATGGGCTGGTGTATTGCAACGCGGGATCAAGTCAAGAGCGTGATGCTCTTCTCCAACGATGGATGGCGTGATCTCGATGGCAAGACCATTGGCATCACAGACGACACGGCAACATCGGTGAAATTGCTGAGCGTGTTGTTGGTAAAGAAATACGGCGTTCACGCGAGGTTCAAGCGCCTGCACTCGGGAGTGAATGACTATTCGCAGTACGATGCCGTTCTGCTGATTGGCGACGAGGCTCTGCGGAGAAACAAAGCGGGACTGGATGGTTTCGAACTGGTCTTTGACCTCGCGAAGGAATGGTACGAATGGCAGAAGCTTCCTTTTGTCTTTGCCGTGTGGGCGATGAAGAAGTCGTTGCCCGAGACGCGAAAGATCGAGCTGAAAGAGATGATCGCCTCAGCCCTTGCGAAAGGAGAAGAGGATTTCGTCGCGGTTGGCGGGCTGCAGGGGAAGTCGCTGGGCCTTACGAACGAAGAGACGCAGGAATACTTAGAGGGATTCAACTATCGGTTAGGGGAGCGGGAAAAGCAGGCGATGGAGACATTCCGGCGACTGATTGTAGAGGGCGAGCACCTCGCAAGAACCGCCTTGCATTGAATCCAACCAGGTGTCGTTACTCAGGAACACTATGCAGCTACGAGACATCTTTGAACGAATCAGAGAGGGGAACCGCGTCAGTCGCGAAGAGGGGCTGGCGTTGCTTGAACGCGCCGAGCTTCTCGACCTTGGCACGCTTGCCAATGAGATCCGATTCAGGAAGAACCCCGAGCCGCGTGTCACGTTCGTCGTTGACACTAATCCCAACTACACCAACATCTGCAACATTGATTGCATCTTCTGCGCGTTCTACCGTCATCCGGGCGAGGAAGGCGAGTACACGTACAGCGTTGATGAGATGATTGCAAAGTTCAAGGAGTCGGCGGCACAGGGGGTGACGACGATTCTGTTGCAGGGAGGTGTGAATCCGGCGCTTCCGTTCGACTACTATGTCGAGTTGGTCGAACGAACGGTGAAGGAAGTGCCGGGGGTGATGCCGCATTTCTTCTCGACGTCGGAAATTATCGGGATGTCCCAGGTTTCAGGGTTCACGGTTCAGGAGGTGTTGCAGAGGCTGTGGGATGCCGGCCAGCGTACCATCCCCGGCGGCGGGGCTGAGATTCTCTCCGACCGTGTGAAGAAGAAAATCAGCAGCAAGAAAGGAACGAGCGCCGACTGGCTGAACGTGATGCGCGAGGCGCATCGGATCGGCTTCAAGACAACGGCAACGATGATGTATGGGCACATCGAAAAGGATGAAGACATTATCGAACATCTCGAGGTTCTTCGTCAACTGCAGGATGAGTATCACGGCTTCACGGCGTTCATTCCGTGGAGCTTCAAGCCGGGCAACACACCGTTGGAAAAAATCATCCCCCACTACGCGACGGCAAATCGTTACTATCAGATCATAGCGCTGGCGCGTATCTATCTCGACAACTTCGACCACATTCAAGCATCATGGTTCTCGGAGGGCAAGAAGGCCGGCCAGATTGCGCTGCACTTTGGCGCCGATGATTTTGGGGGGACGCTGTTGGAAGAGAACGTGCATGCAGCCGCAAACTTCATCAACAAGACGAATACCGAAGAGTGTATTGAGCTGATTCACGGCGCAGGATTCTCGGCCGCGCAACGCACAACCCTGTACGAGATTCTCAAAGAGTATGCGCTTGCTGAACAGCCGGCGGCAGCATAATACGCATCGCGAGGTTGTGATGGAAACCGTTGGGGTGACTTCTCGTCTTGGGTCTTTCGGCGGCTTTCGGAGAGCAGGTTCCGTCGAGCATGTATCCTCTGTACAGGCGAGGTCTTCATCAGAGCGCTTTTCTTGGGTTCGATGGTGGATTACCTGAAATGAAGTATCTTGTCACGGGCGCCACAGGATTCATCGGTGGAAGAGTTGTCCGACAGCTTCGAGAAGCAGGGCATCACGTGGTCGCATTGGTTCGCCCGGGTAAGAGGGTCGGATTCCTGGATGAGCTTGGTGTAGCGATCGCCGAGGGGGACATCACCGACAGGGAAAGCATGCGCGAACCTATGCGCGGTGTTGACGGTGTCTTTCATTGTGCGGCCTGGTACAAGATCGGAGCGGACGAGCGGTGGACAGCGCAGCAGGTTAACGTGGAGGGTACACGCAATGTGCTGGAGCTTGTCAGAGACTTGAAGATCCCCAAAGCGGTCTACACCAGCACATTGGCTGTCAACTCCCATACACGGGGGATGGTTGTTGACGAGAACTATCGCTACTTCGGGCCGCATCTCAGCGTGTACGATGAAACGAAATGGCGCGCACACTACGAAGTTGCCGAGCCGATGATGCGGGAAGGACTTCCGCTGGTGATTGTCCAGCCCGGCTTGGTGTACGGACCCGGTGATCATAGTCTGGTGGCAAAAACATTGCGGCGATACCTGCTGGGCGAGTTGCCTGTTGCTCCGAGGGAGACAGCTTTTTGCTTTGCTCACGTTGATGATGTAGCGCGTGGACATATACTCGCCATGGAAAAGGGAAGAACCGGCGAGAGCTATTTCATGTGCGGCGTGCCGATGAGTTTTCTTGAGGTCTTGAGATTGTGTGAAAGAATCTCCGGGCAGAGGGCACCTCGGGTGCAGGCTCCTCCCGCACTGCTGAAGATTTCCGCCGAGCTGATGCGGGTTGTCGAGCGGGTCATCTCGGTGCCCGAGCTGTACACGGCGGAAGCGCTGCTCGTCAACGCCGGTACAACCTACTTGGGCAGCGATGCCAAGGCACGGCGTGAACTCGGCTTCACCACCCGTCCAATCGAAGAAGGGTTCCGGGAAACCCTGTACTATGAGATGGGGAAACTCGGCTTGCCTATCCCACATCAGTAATCCGATGGTTTCTTGACCCACGCATCGATCAACAAGCAATCCGGCACATGCCATCAGCCCCGCTCTACTTCGTTCATATCAGTGATACGCACATAGGGCCGACGCCTGAATACGAACTGTATGGAGCAAACACCTACTCCAACGCCCTGCGCATGGTCGAAGCCATCAACACACTTCCGGTTCGTCTTGATTTTGTACTGCACACGGGCGACATCACGTCGCACCCCGACGAGCACGCGTACACCCTGGCGGCAGATGTGTTCGCTCGACTCCGTGTTCCGATCTATTTCGTGACAGGCAATCATGATTCAGCCGAGCTGATCAAGAAGTTCTTGAGAATGGGGGAGGTGGAAACTGAGGGGGCGGACAGAACGTTTCTGACGTACGCTTTTGAGAAGAAGGGATTACGCTTCATCACACTCGATGGTCGCGGGCCGGATGAGATCGACCCGCGCGGCGTGCTTGCAGTGCATCAGTTCGATTTTCTCAAGCAGGAGCTTGAGCGTGATGTATCCCCGCTGGTCGTCTTTGTACACTTTCCACCGTTGAGGCTCGACTCACGTTGGTTGGATAAAGAAATGCTGCTGATCAACGGCGAGATACTGCATCAGATGTTGGTTCCCTATCGCGAGCGAGTGCGCGGAGTGTTCCACGGTCACGTTCATCGGGGCATCCAAACGCTGAAGGATGGGATCTTCTACTCCAGTGTTGCCAGCACCATTGGCCAGTTTTCCACCTGGCCGGATGATCCACAGATGCAGCTCGATACAGGTCATCCACCGTGTTTTCATTTTGTGACGCTCCTGCATGAACAGACGATTGTGAAAGAACATGTGCTCACGTAGTTGAGTGCGTCGGAGTAAGTATGCTTCACCTCCACTACAAATCCTACGGCTCCGCCGGCCATCCGCTGATCATTCTTCATGGCCTGCTCGGCATGCTCGATAACTGGCAAACGCAGTCGAAACGGTTTGCCGAAGCCGGGTTCAAAGTGTACGCCGTTGATCAGCGCAATCACGGCCGGTCGCCCCACAGCGAAACGTTCAACTACGCTGTGATGGCGGAGGATGTGTTCAACTTTATGCATACCCACGCCATTCGTTCGGCGCACGTACTCGGTCATTCGATGGGCGGAAAAACCGCCATGCAATTCGCGCTGACCTATCCGAACCTTGTTGAAAAGCTCATTGTGGTGGATGTTGCCCCGCGTCGTTACGAAAGCGCCCACGACCACATTCTGGACGCGATGTGTTCGCTGAAGCTCGGCAAGCTCACCTCACGCCACGAGGCCGACGCTGCACTGGCGAAGCAGGTGCCCGAGTATGCAGTGCGTCAATTCGTCTTGAAGAACCTTACGCGAGACGAATCAGGCAGGCTGAAGTGGAAGGTGAATCTCTCCATCATCAAACGTCATTACCCTGACATCGCAGGGGATATTACGGTTGATGGGAGGTTTGACAAGCCGGTGTTGTTTGTGAAGGGCAGCGCCTCCTCCTACATTCGCTTCGAGGACGGCCCGCGTATTCAGCAGTTGTTTCCGCGGGCAAGCATCGTTACGATCACCGGGGCGGGACATTGGGTGCACGCCGACCGCCCGGAAGAATTTGCCAATGCTGTTCTGACGTTCCTTCGTTCCTGAGAGACCAGAGGTCTGGGCTAAAGAACCAGTGATAGTATTCAATCCGACGTTCGATCCCAGCGTTCAGTTCGAATCGCCTTCGCGGCGGGCACAAGCGTTCCATCGAAAACTTCCCGGCTATGCCCCAACGCCCCTGCATTCTCTGGACGAGCTTGCGAAGTCTCTCGGCGTGAGCAAGATACTGCTGAAGGATGAATCAGGTCGTCTGGGTTTGCCGGCGTTCAAGATTCTCGGTGCGTCCTGGGCTGCATATTGCGCATTGTCTGAGCGCTGCGCCGCACTGCGCCACACGTGGGTTAGCGTTGACGAACTTGCGGAGCGCTTGCGTGAGTACCCAGTGCCTGTTCTCTACGCTGCAACCGACGGCAATCATGGAAGAGCGGTCGCGCGCTTCGCCTCGATGTTGGGTCTCCGGTCACAGGTGTATGTGCCCGAAGGAACAGCGCAGGCTCGCGTTGCGGCAATCGAAAGCGAAGGTGCATCGGTGCACGTCGTGCAGGGAACATACGATGACACAGTAGCGAAGGCAGCTCGTGATGCCGACGCGTACGCAGGACTTCTTCTTCAAGATAACGGTTGGAGCGGGTATGAGAGTATTCCGCATTACGTTGTTGAAGGGTACTCGACCATGTTGTGGGAGATTGACGATGAGTTGGCTGCCCGCGCGGAGCCTCTTCCAACACACGTCCTTGTGCAGATTGGCGTCGGCTCACTTGCCGATGCAGTGGTGAGACATTTCTGTCGGAAGCATCCGCGTCCGGTGATCATCGGCGTCGAGCCGGAAGGCGCTGCGTGTGCATTGGAGTCGGTGCGTGCAGGAGTGATCGTGCGTGTGGCCGGCCCGCACACTTCCATCATGGCAGGGATGAACTGCGATTCACCATCGCTCATATCGTTTCCGGTGCTCCAACGCGGAATCAACTGCTTCATGACGATCAGCGATGAGAGGACGCGCGAGGCGATGAAGCGGTTGGCGAGCCTTGGCATCGTCAGTGGCGAGACAGGGGCAGCAGGCGTCGGAGCGTTGTTTGAGCTTGCCGGCGAGCATCACCGCCGCGTGAGGGATGCGATCGGTCTGACGGCGTCTAGCCGTGTCCTTGTGTTCTCCACTGAGGGTGCGACGAATCCCGAACTCTATCACGCCATCGTCTCAGGACATTCTATTAAGAACTATTAAGCATTGCTTAATACTCGTTGCTCAATCAACATGTATATTGATTCAGCCTCATGTAGTCCCTCTCAACAATCGTAGGAGAACCACGATGAAAAACATTCTTGTTCTTGTGATTGCGCTTCTGACGTTGTCCGTGATCGGATGCGGACCTTCTGCCGAACAAAAAAAGATGGTAGATGATCTGACTGCAGAAGTGAAGGCCATGGCCGATAATGCGCAAAGCTCACTGGGCCAGTTGGACGGTATGGTTGGCGAGATAAGTACAGCAGTCTCCCGCGCCGATTCGCTCGCGCAACAACATCCCAAGCAGGCTGCTGAAATCACCGACGTAATCACCAAGCTCAACTCCGCCAAGGATCGTGTGATGAGCGTGAAGGACAATGTCAGCAAGTGGCTTGCGGCATTCAAGGTGCCCGACCTTGCAACGATGGGCTTCGACAAGGCGTTGGCACAACTCAAGCAGGACAAGGAGGAGTTGACCACGGCAAAGTCCGAGATCGAAGGGGCGCTCACGACAGCAAATACAGCGCTGGATGGTTACAAGAGTCTTGCTGCGAGTCTTATGACGAAAGTCGCCGCAAAGAAGAGGTAAAGGAAAAGAGGAAGTACAGCGAGAGCCCTCTCTTCTATCGTCGTGAGGAGAGGGCTTTTTGGTATCCTGTCACGACCCATGACATCAGAGCAAACAACGGAACAGAGAGGCCATCGACGACTGTGGGCTGACGCATGGAGCATGCCTAACTTCAGACTGCAGTTCATTGCGTCGCTGGGGGTGCTTGTCCTTACCCTGCACGCCTTCACCCGTTTCTTGTTGTGGGTAGAACGCCGGGATGGCGTCAGGCTCGACGATCCGATTCTTCGGCTCATCGAGCCGAGGGATTTTACCTGGATGACTTTCGGCGTGATTTACGTTGCGATCATACTCGCAGTTCTCTCTCTGCTGAAGAAACCGCACGTTCTCCTGGTTGCGATTCAATCCTACACACTGATGGTTGTCGTGCGGATTGCCATGATGTTTCTTCTGCCGCTCAATCCGTCGGAGGGGCTGATTGTGCTGGAGGACCCGTTCGTGCAGTTTGCGGGCGATGGCTCTGCACCAACCAAGGACCTGTTCTTCTCAGGACACACTGCCACGCTGTTTCTTCTCTTCCTTGTCATTCAGCAGCGAGCATTGAAAGCAGTGTACCTGCTTTTTACCATTCTTGTCGCGGTGTTTGTTGTGTGGCAGCATGTACACTATGTGGTCGATGTTGCCGTGGCGCCGTTTATCGCATACGGATGCTATCGGGCGGTACGAGTCGTGCGGGGATGACTTCTTGCTCGGGAGTTTTGATGAGGGGGATTCGCTACCCCGTCCGCATCTGATCGCGCAGCTCGTCGGTATCGTCGGGGCGGCGAGTGACGCCGTGCTTCTGGAGTAAATTACCACACTGGCGAATGGCCTCCACCAACGCATCGGCAGGCGTTCCGCGGCGTATGCCCTCTACAATGTTCTTGACAATCTCCTCCCATTCTGTCTGCTGAACCTTTGCGTTGATTCCGGAGTCGCCCAACACCAGGACCTTGTGCTCCATCAGGCTCAGGAAGATAAGGATGCCTGTCCGGTCGCGTGTGCTGAAGACCTCCTCCGCGAGAAATGCATCGGCGGCGCGCTGTTTGGTGCGCAGCTCTATGGCATCTTTACCTGCGAAGAAGCGTTTCACCGGTGGGGCGTACAGTGCCAGCAGGGCGCCGAGGAGGGCACCGGCACATGTTACCAACGCCAGCTCCGCTGCCACAAACGGCATCCACGACAACTCGGTCAGATGGTAGACCAGGAGGAAACCGAGAAAGGCGACGGCGCCAAACAACGATCCTGCACGCCACAACGCATGCTCGTACGCATCACTGGCCTCGACAACGTACGGCACGATTTCGCCGCCCGTGTGCACTTCGGCTTCCTTGACGGCCTTCTCAATCCGGGTCAGATTGTCGGGGGAGAAGAGTTTGGAAATGGTGTTTGTCATAGAGATTGCAGTTCACCTTCTAACAGAAAAAATGGTTGTCCATCGGGAGCGGTGAGAATTGCCCCCGCGATGGTGCCGTGCTCGTCGAGCAACTGTTGCAATTCCGTAATGCCGGAGGCGCGCAGGCGTTGTACGCACTCGGCTGCGTTGTCGGTGTAGTATGTGAGCGCCGGAGTCTTGAACGCGTCGGTCTGATGCAGGCCCAGGGTCATTGCGCCGTCTGTCAGAACTGCCCAGGGGTATGGTTTGTCACCGCGCTGCGTTATGGCAAAGTCGAGCTTCTGCCAAAAGGCAAGTGAGGAGGCAAGGTCCTGCGTATCGATGTTCAGCTCGCCGAACACGCCGAGCGTTGATTCCGAAAAGCCGTTGGGCTTCGGCATTGCGCTCTCGTCGAAGTGCATCAGCATAACGGTCAGCTCATTCGGATCATGGAAGTTGTGCTGCACGCGTTTGCCATCACGGCTTTTTTGTGGCTCGGGTCGTATGCCGAGGCGCATCAGCTCCAGAACCTTGTCCTGCATGTGCGATGAGAAATAATGCAGGGCGGGCGAGGAAAAGAACCATTCGTACAAATGCAGATTGACCCTGCCGTCGGTCATCAAGATCCACGGGTACGGGTCGGTGCTGTCCCACAATTTGCGAAATCCAAGCTTCTCATAGAATGGAATCGACGTACGCAGGTGCTGGGCCGATATGGAAATGTGAGCGTAGTTTCCAAGTTTCATCGCTAATTCGTGTTACGGTTGATGCTTTTGGGCGACGAACGCAACCCACGGGCTGATATTCGCCATCTTCCGAAGGCCGAACTTTTGTTCTAACCTCGTCAGCTGCGGTATCAAAAAGAAATTACTCTTTCGCGGGAACGGAAGCCAACCCATGCCTTCCTCGTGCAGGAAGCGAAACCCATTTCCGATCAAGCTCTCCTTCCACTGTCGATAGGGGAACTTGTACATGAAACGATCTTCACTGTAGGTCTTGCGCTGCGGGTCAACGACGCGCAGCGCTTTGTATGCGTAGCCACGCAGCGAGCGCTTGTTGTGCGCCACGCCGACAACAATCCCGCCCGGACACAACACACGATACGCTTCCGGAACAAACCAATCCGAGTTGATCACTTCGGCAACTTCAATGCATACGATGAGGCTCAGGCTGCCGCCTTCGCACGGCAATGTTGTGGATTCCGGCGAGACAACGATGCACGTAGCCGAAGGCACACGCTGCTTGCAGAGCTCCAACATCTTCGGGTCGACATCCGTGCAAATGACTTTCCATCCATTATCGGCGAGGAGTTTTGCCCAATGGCCTGCTTCAGCGCCGATTTCGAGCGCGACGGCGGGCTGACGCACAGCGCTCATGGCTGTGGACACCGCGCGTTCTTCGATTGCCGTCAGGTACTTCCCCCAGTGAGTTTCCTGACGGATACGTTCCCAAAACGACATCGCTCGTGTGGGTTCCATCGCGGTCCTTTCTGTTGAGCAATGCTTGTGCATGTAAAACATCAGCGTGACTTGCCACGGTGCTTTCGTATCCCTTTGATAGCTCCGCCGTCTCCGGGTTACGGACGGCGGGGGGGGGTGCCCTCCCGTTGAGCTATCTTGTCGAGTCCGGAGAATCGCCCGAACAAGCCGCTCGGCGGGCATACCTTGTGATGCACACGTGAGGTTAATGCTTCCGGCGTGGAAGTCAGTTACCAAATACCTCACGATAATCATCGATTGCAGCCTGCACGACCTTCAAAGCGTGCTCGGCACCATAGACACTCTCAATGGAGACGTGTACCGGTTCTCCCGGCATCGTCTTGTA
This sequence comes from uncultured Chitinophagales bacterium, assembly GCA_964539775.1. Lineage (GTDB taxonomy): Bacteria > Bacteroidota > Ignavibacteria > UBA10030 > UBA6906 > CAADGV01. The sequence goes on along the minus strand of CAZIKE010000024.1, from coordinate 15,298 downwards.
TGTGGCGAAATAGTGTCGAAGGCGATGAATGAGTGCGGAGGGCAGGTCGGCGATGTCGCGAACATTCTGCCACACGGCATCGTTGTCGAGAACGGCAACAATCTTGTCATCGGCTTCGGCGTGATCGATCATGTGAATCCCGCCAACCACCCGTGCGTTCAGAATCACCTCCGCGCGGTTGATGGGCCGTTCACTCACAACGCAGATGTCCAGTGGATCTCCATCTCCGTGCTGTGCTACCGGTGAAAGCGATCTGACGCGATCGGCACAATAGGTCCGCGGAATGAATCCGTAGAGCGATGGTGGAAGCGAAGAGGTTCGCTGCGGCCTATCGACGCGAAGATAGCCCGTTGCCTTGTCCACCTCATACTTCATCAGGTCGAAAGGCGTAATCTCGATGAACGCGTGTACGATTCGTGGCGCATCCGGACCCACTTCCAGTCCGTGCCAGGGATGCGGCCGCCAACGATAAAACGGTGAAGGAAAAGTCATCTCTCTGCTTCTGGTGTCTGAGTGATTGCGACGGCACTAATTTGATGAAATCCGGTGCCATGTGCAAGGACTCGGAAAGTCTCGCCCGGAAGCACTGTGAATGTCCAACGTACAATCTTGAACCGAACCGGACAAAGGTTGCCCCCGCTTTGGTTCTTGGCTGGTTTGGCCTTTTCGGTACGGGCACATCGCTTGCTAATCTCTCTTTCCCTATCGATATTGGTATAAGAAATCTCAGAGCATCTCCCGATATCCCAGGCATGTCTGTTCCGCTTTCACTCGTTCATCCGACTCGCGCCATCATCAATCTTGCCGCGTTCAGGCACAACCTCGAACGCGTGAAGACGTATGTGGGACCGAATACGAAGATCATGGCGGTGGTCAAGTCGCACGCCTACGGTCATGGTGTTCGGGTGATTTCGCGCGAGGCTGTTCGGGGAGGCGTGCACTACCTGGGCGTTGCTCGCGTCGATGAAGGCCTGGAGCTGCGTAACGAGGGGATTGATACGCCGATCGTCGTCTTCGAAATCGCTCCCGAAGGTCTTGCCGAGTTGGCCATTGCCAACACCATAGAACTTTCTGTCAGCTCGCTCGATCAGGCGCGGCTGTTCAGCGGGATCGCGCAAAGGCATGGGCTGAAGGCTCGTCTGCATGTGAAGGTGGATACCGGCATGGGGCGCTTGGGATTCGATCATAGTACTGCTGCAGAGGAGATCGGGCACGTTGCGCGGTTGCACGGCGTGGAATTGGCGGGTGTGTACAGTCACTTTGCGACTGCCGAGGAACCCGACCAATGCTTCGCGCACGAGCAACTGAAGCGTTTCAACGCCGTGCTCGATGAGCTTGAACGCCGGCGTATTCCTGTACCGCTTCGCCACATGGCAAACAGCGCCGCCATCATCACCATGCCCGAATCGCATTTCGATGTGGTGCGTCCGGGCATCATGCTCTACGGCTACGGTCCCGCGAAAGGCATGGCCGCCGATGCAGGCTTGAAGCCGGTGATGTCGTTGTTCTCCCGCGTTATGTTTCTGAAGAAGGTCGCCGCCGGCACCGGCATTTCCTATGGACGTCGCTTTGTGACACCTCAGGAGACCTGGATTGCCACAGTCCCTGTCGGCTACGGTGACGGCTATTCGCGCATGCTCTCCAACAAGGCCGAAGTCATCATTCGCGGTCGACGCTACCCGGTGGTGGGTACCATTTGCATGGACCACTGCATGATTGACGTGGGCAAAGATGGTGATGTGCGCGTCGGGGATGAGGTAACGCTGTTGGGTGGAACCGACGAGCATTGGATCAGCGCGTGGGAGATTGCCGAAAAGCTTGGAACGATTCCGTACGAAGTGACGTGCATGGTCAGTGCCCGCGTGCCCCGAACAGTTCTCATGTAGGCTGCAAGCGTTATCTCATTGCTTAGACTTAGGAACGAGAAGCGTCTCTTGTCTTGTGGTGAAGAGAGATTTCTTGCAGAGGTAGTGATTTTACCGTATCTTGTGCTGGCACAGAAATGGGAAGAACGTAACTAACCTCGGTGCTGTTCAGCGAAGCGAATGAAGTCCAATCGTTCATATCGGGCCATAGCATTGTTACTTGCTGCTGTCTTTGCCCTCTTTAGCGTGGGCTTGCCCGTCGTGGTGGCATCATGCCCGATGCCGAAAATGCAGAATTCCCCGATCTGCACAATGTGCAGCAACGATATGCAACCCGACGGAGTCCGCTTGACCACACACGTTGATCGTTCATGCTGCAAGACGAGGTTGGCCGCCGAGCCGAACACGACGGAGTTTCTTCAGACACAGCAGAGGACCGAGCGGGCTAAATTCATTGTGGAAATTCCCCTGCTCTTTTCGGTTGCTCCGGCGGGAAATGCGTCGTATGCGCGAAAGCTCCCTCCTGGCGCCACATCACCTCCGCTCATACGCGACATTCCTCTCCTTAACTCTTCGCTTCTGATTTAGAATTTCCTCACACAGCGAGACGGTCTCATCCGTCTGCAAGACATCACTGCGCCGATTTCACCTTCGGCCGTCAACCCATTTTCTTGTGTGAGAGGAAATTCTATGCGATACATTCCTGGACTTCTCATGATCCTCTTCGTGCATGCACAGGCGCAGCCTGCGAGCGATACACTGCGCTTGAACGATCTCGTCCTCGAGGCGCTCAGGCGCAATCCGGACCTGAAAGCCTTTGAGTACAACCGTGACTTGATGGAGATTCGAGTCGAGGGAACAGGCTTGTTAGAGGACCCGGAGCTGACGTACATGAGGGACGAGATGCCGAACTTCCGCTGGGGCGACGCAATGTTCTCCCGCATCGAGCTGATGCAGCGAATTCCGTTTCCCGGGAAGCTCTCGACACAATCGGTGATTGCACAAATCCAGGCCGAGCATGCGCACCACGAACACATGGAGAAAGCCAACGAGGTGCTTGCCAAGCTCCGCTCTGCGTACTTCGAGCTATGGTTTACTCAGCAAGCGATAGTGCTCAACAGGGAGAACGCCCGGCTGCTACAGAAATTCACGACGATTGCACAAACCCGCTTCGGTGTTGGCGAGGCGCCGCAGCAGGACGTCCTGAAGGCGTACGTCGAAATCGCCAAGGTAGACAACCAACTGGTGGAACTGCGGCAACAGGAGTTGACTGCCAAAGCAATGCTGCGTGCGTTGCTCAACCGACCCCCATCCGACACGCTGGGTATTGCCGTTGTTCCTGACAAGACGATTGAACTTCCGTCGCAGGATACACTTCAGTTCCTTGCTCAGCGCTTTCGCGGTATGCTGTTGCACGATTCACTCTCCGTCGAGCAGGAGCGTGAGATGCTGTCTCTGGCAAGGAAGGAGTATCTGCCGGATTTCAAGTTCGGAGTGGAGTACGCAACGCCGCCGCGAAGCACCCTGAATCTGTGGACTGTTTCGGCGAGCGTCTCCTTGCCGATTACCCCGTGGGGTCTCAAGCGCACCGGCACCCGGGTTGAAGAAGCCGCCATCGCCATCGACCGCGCCAGGGAGACCTTGACGAACTCGCGCAACATGGTGCACTCGAATATCAACGCCCTGTATGTGAAAGCGAAAGCGTTCCAGGAACAACTGAGGAACTACACGTCCATCATCATTCCCCAATCCGAACGCTCTCTTCAGGCAAGCATGATAGCCTATCAGACAGGGAAAACGGACTTCCTGATGTTGATTGATGCGTACCGCACGCTCGTCGAACTCTCGATGGAGAAACTGATGCTGCGGATGCAGTTTGAACAGGCGGTTGCCGAACTGAAGCGTGAAGTTGGCTATGCAGGAGTTTTCGATGGTCAACCAGAAAGGAATTGACGATGATGAAAGCGATGTCACTTTGCTACACGAACGGGCTGAAGACTGTGCCGCTTTTCATTTTCAGCCTGATACTCCTGGGCTGCACGAAGACCGGCACGGAACAGCAGCAAGTGCACAACGAAGCTCAAGTCTCTCAGCAGCAGACCGTACAGGAGGAGGAGTACTACACCTGCCCCATGCATCCATCTGTCCGATCGGATCGCCCTGGGGCATGCCCGGTATGCGGCATGGCGCTTGTCAAGAAATCGGCGCAGACCACCATGGACGCGGCAGAGGCTTCGGCCCTTGATGCGGTTCGCCTTTCGCCGACACAGCGAGTGATTGCCAACGTCGCCGTTGTGCCTGCCAAGCGACAGGACTTCAACCGGGACATCACGGCAGTCGGCATCATCAGTTATGCCGAGCCGAACTACAGACACATCAGCAGCAGATTCCCCGGCAGGCTGGAGAAGCTGTATCTCTCGTATACCGGTCAGGATGTGCGAAAGGGAGATCCGGTTGCTGAAGTGTACAGTCCGGATGCGATCACTGCACAACAGGAGTATCTGCTCGCTCTCGATTCGTACGAGCAGGCACACCGCGCTCATCAGTCGTTCGTTTCGTCCGCAGAGCAGCTTCTGGAACAATCACGGCAGAAACTTCTGCAATGGGGCTTCACGGAGAAGCAGATAGCTCGCCTGAAAGAGACACGCAAGGTGGAATACACGGTTACCATCTACTCACCTGTCAGCGGAACGGTGGTCAAGAAGAGCGTGGATCCGCAACATTACGTGGGAGTGGGTGAGGACATGTTCGACGTTGCCGACCTCTCGACCGTTTGGGTATATCTTGATGTGTACGAGAAAGAGATTCGCTTTGTGGAGAAGGGACAGCGTGTGCAACTCAAGACCGAAGCATATCCGTTTGAGATGTTCGATGGTACGGTTGTCTTTATCGATCCTGTGGTGAATCCTGAGACCAGGACCATTCGGGTCCGCAGTGAATTCAAGAACCCTTCATTCAAACTGAAGCCCAACATGTTCGTGACGGCGACGATTCTGGTTCCGAAGATGAGGTCGTTGGTGGTGCCCTCCTCGGCAATCATCAGCACAGGCAAAAGGACTGTGGTGTGGGTGGAGGTGAAGGAGAATACATTCGAGCCGCGGGATGTCATTATCGGAGCGGCGCGCGATGGCTGGTCAACGATCCTCAACGGGCTTGATGAAGGCGAACGCGTCGTGGAAACGGGTGGCTTCCTGTTGGATTCCGAGAGTGCTTTACAAAAGCCGGTTGCACCATCAGCGCATGAAGGACATGCCGCATCGTCGAGTCGAGGTACACCATGATAGAAAAGATCATCGATTTTTCTGCACGCAACAGGTTCATTGTTATCGTTGCGTACTTGCTGACTGTCGGAGCAGGCATCTGGGCTGTCGTGAAGACGCCGCTCGATGCCATTCCGGATTTGTCGGAGAACCAGGTTATTGTGTTTACGGAATGGATGGGACGCTCGCCGAAGTTGGTGGAGGATCAGGTCACTTTTCCCCTCGTAACGGCGCTACAGGGTGTGCCGGAAGTGCATGCAATCCGGGCGCAGTCCATGTTCGGCATGTCGTTTATCTACATCATCTTCGAGGAGCGGACGGATTTGTATTGGGCACGCAGTCGTGTGTTGGAGAAGCTCGCGACGGTGCAATCATCACTCCCCTCGGGCGCCAAAGTGCAGCTCGGGCCTGATGGCACGGGCGTGGGACATGTGTTCTGGTACACGGTCGAAGGGAAATACGATCTCGGCACGCTGCGAGCAATTCAGGATTGGTACATCAAGCTGAACTTGCAGGGTGTGCCCGGTGTTGCCGAGGTTGCATCCGTTGGCGGGTACGTTCGCCAGTATCAAATTGATGTCGATCCGAACAAGATGAAAGGGTACGGCGTTACGCTTGCGGACGTGCGCAATGCCGTCATGCGTTCGAACAACGATGTTGGAGGGAAACTAATAGAGGTTTCCGATGCAGAGTACTTCGTCCGGGGCCGCGGGTACATTCAGTCGGTGCGCGATGTGGAGAACATCATCGTCGGTACCGGGGTCAACGGCACGCCGGTTCTCGTCAAGAACGTCGGCACCGTACAGTTGGGGGGAGATATCCGTCGCGGCTCGCTAGAAAAGGAGGGGAGGGGACAGGTGGTCGGTGGAATTGTCGTGATGCGGTACGGCGAAAACGCAAAGGACGTGATTGATCGCATCAAGAAGAAGATCGATGAGATCACGCCCGGTCTCCCTCCCGGTGTCCAGATCAGGACGGCATACGATCGCAGCGATCTCATCATGGCCGCAGTCGGCACACTGAAACGAGCGCTGGTCGAGGAAGCTCTCGTTGTGAGTTTGATGGTGCTCCTGTTCCTCCTTCATGTCCGCAGCGTGGTGCGTGTCATTATCGAAATCCCGATTGCGGTGCTGATTGCCTTCATGTGCATGAAGGTCTTCAACATTACCTCCAACATCATGTCGCTGGGAGGGATAGCGCTTGCCATCGGGGTCATTGTGGATGCGTCGATTGTGTTGGTAGAGAATGCCTACCGCAACGTAGCGCGTGCACAGGAGGCGAAAAGGGAGCTAACCACGCGAGAGTTCGTCGAAATCTCCATACGCTCGGCCAAGCAGGTAGGACCGGCGATTTTCTACTCGGTGATGATCATGGTCGTCTCGTTCCTGCCGGTGTTCTTGTTAGAGGGACAAGAGGGAAAGCTCTTCCGTCCTCTGGCATTCACCAAGACGTTTGTGCTGCTCGGCTCGGCCATCATTGCCATCACTCTTGTGCCGGTATTGATGACCATGCTGACACGGGGAAAGTTTAGAACAGAACACCAGAATCCGGTCACGAGAATCCTCAATTGGCTTTACGCGCCAATCATCCGCTGGGTGCTGAAGCACCGGAGGCTGACGATCGGGCTGAATGTGCTGGCACTTGTCATCGCGATCCCGATGATGATGAGCATCGGGTCGGAGTTCATGCCGCCGTTAGATGAAGGGAGCTTGTTGTTCATGCCCGTGACACTTCCTTCTGCATCGATCACGGAGGTGAATCGCATCATGCAGGTGCAGGACGCGATCATCATGTCCGTCCCGGAAGTAGAAACGGTTCTCGGCAAGGCAGGGAAGGCGGAAACCTCCACCGATCCCGCGCCCGTCAGCATGATCGAGTCCATCATTCTCCTCAAACCCAAATCCCAATGGCGACCCGGCATCACCAAGGACGATATCATCGCCGAGCTTGATGCGAGGCTTCAGATCCCCGGCGTCCGCAACGGCTGGACGCAACCCATCATCAATCGTATCAACATGCTTTCGACGGGTGTGCGGACGGACCTGGGCATCAAGATTTTCGGTCCCCATCTCGATACGTTGGAGCAGCTTGCCATCCGTACCGAACAGATTCTGCGCAAAGTGCCCGGCACTGCCGACCTGTATGCCGAGAGGACACAGGGCGGGCTGTTTCTGGACATCACCGTCAATCGCGAAGCTGTTGCGCGCTACGGAATGACCATTGGCGAGGTGCAGGACGTGATCGAGACCGCGATTGGTGGAGAGAATATCGGTACAGTGATCGAAGGTCGGCAGCGCTTTCCGATACGCGTCCGGTATGCGCGTGAGCTGCGGGACAACGTCGAAGCGCTCAAGAGTCTGCTCGTACCCGTGCAAAAAGGCGGCGGTGCTATGGTGCAGACGGCTTCTGAAGAGAAGCGAATGGCCAATGCAGAAGGGATGGAGGCCGGGTCCGGCCGTTGGGGGACTTCGAGACCGCGCGTCTCGCAGCCGCAGTTGACACTTATCTCGACGACGGAAACTCGACTGCTCACGAGTGAAGTCTCATCCCGGACGTACGTTCCGCTGGGACAGCTCGCCGACATCGAAGTGGTGCCCGGGCCACCGATGATCTCCAGCGAGAACGGTCAGCTTCGTTCCATCGTTTTCCTCAATGTCCGTGGACGAGATATGGGAGGTTTCGTCACCGAAGCGAAGGAAGTGCTGAACAACGAACTTTCCCTACCGCAAGGGTACACGGTTGTGTGGAGCGGCCAATGGGAGAACCAGCTTCGGGCGAAGGAACGCCTTTCGATTCTCATGCCCATTGTTTTCTTCATCATCTTCGTCATGTTGTACATGGTGACGAAGGATTTTACCGAAGCGCTTGTCGTGATGCTTTCGGTCCCGTTTGCGCTGATCGGCGGAGTCTATTTGATCTACATTCTCGGCTACAACTTTTCGGTGGCTGTGTGGGTTGGATTCATCGCACTGTACGGATTGGCGGTAGAGACCGGCGTGGTGATGGTGGTGTATCTGCACGAGGCGCTGGACCGTCGCATACAGGCATACCATGCAGGTGAACGTGGGCCGATGGCGCTCCAGGATGTGTACGAAGCAACCGTCGAAGGCTCGGTGATGCGGCTTCGGCCCAAGATTATGACGGTCGGAACGAGTCTTATCGGACTGGTTCCCATCATGTGGAGTACGGGCGTTGGCGCTGATGTGATGAAGCCGCTCGTTGCGCCGATGATCGGCGGCCTCATCACTTCTACAATACACGTCCTCATTGTCACGCCGATCCTCTTCAGCTATATGAAAGAGCGATCGTTGAAGAAGGGAACGCTGGAGTTGTCGAAGATGGCAAGCTGGATGAAATAGCAGCCGAAGGAGCTATCAGTTAGGGATGCGAGGAGCGTAGCGGCTTGCATCCCTGGTTGCGTTCATGCCTGCCTGCTGAGAATTTTGTCTTGCATTTTGCACGACCGACTAATATATTTTGTGCCAATGAGTTACCCCACGTGAAGAGGGTGCAGTTTTCCCGCACCGTGCAATCTGCAAACCGTGGTCGGCTGCCGTTGCTGTAAATCAAACAAAAAATAGCTTCTTTGGTCGAAGGAGTTAATGGCACCGGGTTTGCGCAAGTACAGGTGGCTGAGGGACGTTTCAGGGCTGTACCATCATCGGCACCAACCATCAACGCCGAGTCTCCGTTAGTCCCGCATGCTCATGGAACAAGTTCTTGCTGGTCGCTTGTTCTGTGAGATGGAGAGAACGACCACGAACCTCGGTGTGTCTTCCGTGAAGTATTCTCAACTAACAACCAGTCTCGCTCAGATCTTCGGAGAAGTCATGTCTGTTAAAACCACCACACTGCAAAGCGGCAAGATCGGGGTTATTGAGGTGAGGGGATCGCTGGTCGGCGGCGAAGAGACCGACGAGTTGCGAAGCGCTATCGCGGATTTCGTGGAGCAAGGCAACAAGAAGTTGATCATCGACCTGAGCAAGGTAACGTACTTGAACAGTACGGCCATCGGCGTGCTCGTGCAGGCGCACACGACCTACACGCGCAATAAAGGGAAAGTGAAACTGTGTGGCATCAACAACAACATCAACAACATCTTCGTCATTACGAAGCTGACGATGGTCTTTGATGTCTGTGAGACCAAGGACGATGCGGTGAAGGCGTTTTCCGAAGCATAACACACGACCATTTACTTTTCAGTCATCATTCTCATTAACAACAAGGAGGAGTTCCCTCAATGAAACAATCCATTTTTCTCACCGTCGTTGTGGTGATCACCTTTGCGGTGGCGTTGGGCATCTATCTGTTCGTGCTGGGTAACCCTGCCAACTTCAAGGATGGCGAGGGTCGTCAGCAGCCGCTGAATCTTCTTGGCACCGTGTATACGGGAGGCCCCATTGTTCCTGTGCTGATTACGTTGACGCTGATGAACATCACGATTGTCTTTGAACGAACATTCTCTCTGCGCAAGGCACAGGGGCGAGGTTCCCTTCCTGCGTTTTTGAAGAAGGTGCAGGCGGCTTTGATGGGAGGCAAGGTGGATGATGCCATCAAAGAGTGCGATGCGCAACGCGGTTCGGCAGCCAACATCATTCGCTCGGGCTTGATGCGCTACAAAGAGGTTGTGGGCGACAGCTCGATGGATGGTGAGAAGAAGATGGCCGAAACCAAGCGGGCCATTGAAGAAGCAACAGCTCTCGAAACGCCGCTGCTCGAGCGCAACCTGATTGCCCTTTCCACCATTGCGTCCACGGCAACGATGTTCGGTCTGCTCGGCACAACGATCGGTATGATCCGCGCATTTCAGGCACTGGCCCATGCCGGCGCACCGGATGCCATCCAGCTCTCGATCGGTATTTCCGAGGCGCTCATCAATACGGCGCTGGGACTGTTTGCTGCTATCGTCGGTATCATCTTCTACAACTTCTTCGTCACGCGCGTCGATAACTTCACCTACATGATCGACGAGGCGAGCTACAACGTTGCCGAGATTCTGAGCGCAAAGACCAAGTAAGCACTCGACGCAAGAAGGAGCGGGTATGCCAAAAATCAAACCGAAACGACATGGAGTCCTGATCGACATGACGCCGCTGGTGGACGTGGCGTTCCTGTTGCTGACGTTCTTCATGTTGACGACGCAGTTCAAGCCGGCCGAGGAGGTCCAGATCGCCCTGCCGTCGTCGCATAGCGAATTCAAGTTGCCTGAATCGGACGTGATGACGGTCAGCATCTCTAAGGACGGACGAATTTTCCTCGGTCTGGATTCCCAGCGTTTGCGTGCGCGTCTGTTCGGACCGGAGAATCAGCTCAAGGCCGGCATCGAGGTTCCCAAGGCGAACCTTGCCGAAATGCTGATCCAGGCCCGAACGATGAATCCCAAGCTCCGCACCGTGATCAAAGGAGACAAGGATGCGGAGTACGCCGTGGCGCAGGATGTAATGGATATTCTGCAGAAAACGAAAATCACGAGGTTCAATCTCGTGACGAATCTGGAACGTTAGGTCAAAGGAGGATCCTATGGCAGGTGCAGGGGGCGGAGAAGCCCCACAACCAAGAAGTCATGGCAAAAAGAAGCGTAAGAAGTCCAAGCGCCTTGGCATTCGCATCGATATGACACCGTTGGTGGACGTGGCGTTCTTGTTGCTGACCTTCTTCATGCTGACGACCTCGATGGCGCGGCCACAGACGATGGAGATCAACCTTCCGCCGGACGAAAACGTGAAGGTGGAGATCGCGGAATCGAACCTGATGACGTTGCGTGTCAACGACAAAGGGGAGGTCTTCTGGAACCTGGGTCTGGACGCCCCGCAAGGGATCGCGTTCGACAAATTGCGCGGCTTCATCCGCGATCGCCTTCAGGTCAACCCGCGTCTGGTAACGCTGGTCAAAATCGATCCGAAAGCGAAGTATGAAGTCATGGTCAACATCATGGACGAACTGAACCTTGCGGACATGCAGCGGTTCAGTATCGCACGGATGACGGAGCAGGATCAGAAGCTCCTTGCCAATATCAAACCGTAATTCACTTTCAGGAGGGAGAAGACCAATGGCGAATCTTTCCATGGCAGGTGCGGGAGCGGCCGGCAGCGTTGCCGCCACACACAAGTACGGTGCTGTTGAGCTGAAGGCTGTGTATCAGAAATACTGGTTCCGCGGCTTTCTGATCGCTGTCGCGATCCACGCGTTAGGATTCGGCTCGTACTACCTGGTTCAGGTGCTGCAGGAAGAAGAGCCGCCGATGATCAACGTGCGGATGGTGAAATACAGCGAACTCGGTCCGCCGCCATCGATTACCAATACCAACGTGCCGCCGCCTGTGGCGGTGAGCGCACCGGTTGCCAAGCCCACCGTCGGCGCCCCGGTACCCGTGCCCGACGCGGAGGCCAGCCCCGAACAAACCATCGCAACCCAAACGGAGATGAGCCAGATTGCCGCGCCCATCGGCGAAGGCGTCGGCGAAGGTGGAGGGGTGCAGATTCAACAGGACATCAAGATCGAAGACGAGGGTCCGCCTCCCGACTTTGTTGCTGTTGAAAAGGAGCCTGTCGTGGTGCGCAAGGTGGAACCAAAATACCCCGAGCTTGCCATGCGTGCCGGATTGGAGGGGAAGGTATGGGTAAAGATCTGGGTCGACAAAGAAGGAAAGCCGAAGCAGGTCGTGGTCATCAAGAGCGACGCTGAGATCTTTGAAGCAGCAGCAGTGGAAGCAGCCAAGCAATTCCTCTTCACTCCTGCATACATGAACAATGGTCCCGTTGCCGTCTGGGTGTCGGTGCCGTTCCGCTTCAAGCTGGCAGACAGGAAGTAGCCACGCACAGTGGCGGGTCGACGCCCATGGACTTCGTCTCGGTGCTCCGGTACAGTGTGCTTGCGGTTTCTGCCGCGGCAATGGCGGTAGGGATTTTGGTGATGATCGGGTACTTGGTGCCGCGCTATGTTCCGGAAGACTATCGCATCATCATGGGTGCGGTGGTCTTCCTTTATGGGGCGTACAGATTCACTATCACGTACCTCCGACGGAAGGGAGTGCCGCGTCGTGAAGAGGATTGATCGGCTGAGAGTGCTGGGCGCAATCTGCGCTCTTTTGCTTGTCGGGTGCTATGAGCGAAAGCCCGTTTCAACAACGAGTGGCTCGCTCCGGATGGAAGTCGATGAGTCCGTGAGCACCGTGTTCCGAGAGATCGCCGAGAGCTTCCAGCGCTCGTACACCGAGGCGCATATCCAGATTGATCCCGTCGAAGCGCGAGTCGCTATTGCAAATTTCATCAACGACAGCGTTCGAGTGATTGCCACTGCGCGTGAATTCAATGAAGAAGAGCGCGGTGTTTTGAAGAAGTATCCGGAGATTGAGTGGAAGGGCTTCAAGTGTGCTCTGGATGCCATTGCGGTCATCGGACACAGGACCAATCCGCAGAAGCAGCTACGCATCAGCGAGCTGGACAGCATTTTCTCGGGTACGCTGACACGGTGGGGAGGAAAGGGGAAACTCATTCTCGTGGCAATCGCCGACATCAACTCCAGCACCAATGAAGTGTTCCGAACAAAACTCCTGAAGGGGAAGCCGTTTACGTTGACGGCGGAAAAATTTCCTACCAGCGATAGTCTCATCCACTTTGTGCAGCGCACCCCCAATGCCATTGGCATTGTGGGTGTGAACTGGCTGCGAGGTCGGGAAGACAGCCTGACGGTGTTTTCGCTTGGACAGCCCGGCAGTCGCCCCGACTCCACCGAGCCATTTGGACGATACTATCCCCCGCTGCAGGCACATATCTATCGAGAGTACTATCCCATTACTCGCCCGGTGTATGTGTACAGTCGTGAGCATGGATACTCACTTGCAGCAGGGTTCATCACGTACATTACCTCACGGTTCGGTCAACAACTGTTCTTGAACCACGGCCTCGTGCCTGTTACCATGCCGGTTCGTTTAGTCGAAACAACATCCAAACAGGTACAATAGCATGAAATCCGCAAAGCTGTTTCTTCTTCTTTCTTGTATTGTGCATGTGACCGTTGCGCAGGATTCGTTCAACAAGGCAAAGGCTTCCCTGGCGGCACGGGATACCGTGCGGGCAATTGCTGCATTCCAGGATGCATTGAAGGCTGGACAAAAACCGAGTGAGAGCAACTACTTCCTCGGGGTCATTGCGTTCAACCAGAGCCGCTACGATGATGCAATCCAGTTTCTTTCTGCTGCGGTCAAGATCAACGACGAGTATGTTGATGCGTTGATCGCCCTGGGTGATGCCTACAGCATGAAGGGTGATGCCGCCAACGCCGTTGCGCAGTACAAGCGGGCGGCAAAGGTGGCACCGAAAGATTGCCGTGTGCCGGCAAGCTACGGCGCAGCGCTGGTGGAACTGAACCAGCTCGACGGTCCCGAGGGGGCGATCGTGCAACTGACGAAGGCGAAGGAATGCGATCCGAATAATGCGGCCGTGTATGTCTCACTCGGCGATGCCTACTACAAGCAGGGCGTTATTCCTCTGGCGAATGCCAACTACGAAAAGGCGCTCGAGTTGTCGCCGAAGGACCTTGAGACCCAGTTGAAGGTGGCCCGTGCGTACGCCAAGAACCGACAGTACAACGAAGCCATCAAGGCGTTCGAGTCTGCGGTGAAGATCGACTCGATGAACTTCGACGGGTATTTCGAGGCGGGAAAGATCCTCTTCCGTGCGAAGCAATATCGGCGCGCAGCGCCCTTCCTGTATCGTGCGGTGAATCTGAAGCCCAAGCATGTTGAGGCCGCATCGCTTTATGCCCAGACGCTTGCAGCGGCGGAGTTGTGGGGCGAAGCGGTCAAAGCAGGCGCGACCGCGGTCAAGCTCGATTCTTCGAGCACCGAGAACTGGCGGGCGTATGCCTACGCGTTGACGGAAAACCGGGAGTATAAGGGAGCTCTCTCTGCCTTTGCCACTCTCGAACGACGCAAGGCGATGAAACCGGAGGATTACTCGTACTTCGGCAGGGCGCTCTACAGTGCGGGCGAGAAACAGAAAGCATTGGAAATCCTCTTGAAGGCCGTGCAGGCCGACTCGACCAACTGTGACCCGTACTTCAATCTGGGCAGTCTGTACATGGAGCAGCGAGACTACGCGACCGCCGCGCGCATGTTCGAGAAAAAAATTGAATGCGATCCGAAGTCGCTTACGGCGTATGTCAATGCGGGCATCAGCTACATGCAGCCGCCCAAGAATCTGCCGCGCGCACGGGCATTGTTCCTCAAGGCGATCGAGTTGAAGCCTGATTTCTTTTCCGCCCTGCTGTGGCTTGCACGCTATTACGCGGAAGTGGACTCCGTTGTTGCCATGAAGCAGACATACGACGACGTGATTCGGCTGGGCAGCGAAGACCCGGTGAAGAACAAGAGCGCGCTGAACGAAGCGTACATCCAGCTTGGCTCATACTATTTCGGGCAGAAAAATTATGCGGCAGCGCTCGACAACTTCCGAAAAGCTCTCACCTATGGCGAGAGCGGAGGCTTGCAACTTGCCGTTGGGCAGTGCCTGATTCTGACGCGCGGTGATGATCCCGACGATAACCGCAAGAGGACCGAAGAAGCCATCACCAAATTCCGCCGCGCGATTCAGCTCGACCCCAACAATGCACAAGCACATTTCTGGCTCGGGAACAGTCTTCTCTATCTGCGTATCGAGGGAGACACGCAGAAGAACCGCGAACTGAATGAGGAGGCGTGCTCGGAATTCAGGAAGGCGTTGCGACTCGACCCGAAACTCGACGACGCCAAGAAAGCAATGGAACGGATCGGTTGCAAATAGAAACCAGAGCTGGTTGATCCATACAAAGGCCGTTCCCATGACGTGAAGCGGAACGGCTTGTTTTTTCTCTCTTCACAGTTAGAAGTCGTTGCATGATGAATCTCCTGTTGTTCTTTGGACTGGTCGTGTTCTTCTTCGGCCACGCACATGGTGACGCCCTCTTCGGTACAGAGAGTCGCACGCGCCCCAGCCGTACCTACGACGTGCTCCACTACACACTCGAACTTCGATTCAACGAGCAGGAAAAGAAAGTCATCGGACGGACAACCATGACGCTGACGCCGCTGAAGGCCTCGCTGGATTCCGTTGTGCTCCACGCCGTGGCACTGGATGTGGGATCGGTTGTTTCGTCGGCCGCGCGTCCCATGCGTTTCCGCAACACCGATTCCAC
>CAZIKE010000023.1:0-35650 GCA_964539775.1 uncultured Chitinophagales bacterium | reverse complement strand
ATCCTCTTGGGGAGGGTGCGGTATGCTGCATGTCCTATGCGTCGAAGAGATTTTCTTGCACCGAAGGAAGCTCGAGCTTCTGCACGGGCTGCAGCGCTGCACCGATGATGCCTTGCAGATCGCCGTAGAGACCGGCAAGGCTCTTCACACCGCGTTGAAGCTGTTGTTCCCGCTTGGCCCACAGCTTTTCCATCGCTCGCCGCTCGGCCTCAAGGTCTTCTTTCATGGCAACGTATGACTCCACAAGACCTTCGATGCGCTGCCGGAATTCCTGTCCTGCAAGATAGTTGTACACCAACTCCATCTTTTCGCCTTTGCCGGCGACCGAAGCACGTGTGCGTGCGACTTCGACGAGGCCGCTGCGCAATGCGAGCGCAAGCCCTTCGACCGCGGCAAAGTCCGTGATCCACACACCCTCCAGGTTGCCGACATGTTTGATGTCCTTGGGCAGCGCGGTGGAGACGATGACCGCGAGATTGGCTTTCACCTCACGCTGGTCATCCTTCAATTTCTGGATCCATCCGTCGCTCCAGTTCTTCGTGCGCTTGGATTCCCACAGGATCGTCCCGCAGAAATTGCCGAGCGGTGTTTTGACGTGCTGGATGACGTCGGCGCCACGGACGCCTTTGGGGACGGGAAGGATTTCGTCGGTGCGGAACGTGGCGCGCAGCAGGTTCTCTAACTCCACCTCCAGCGTTTCGCCCTGTGCCTGCTGAGAGCCTTGTTCGGCGCGGCGTTTCAGTTCTTCAATCTGTCGCAGCATGTCGCTGATCTGTCTGTCCTTTTCGGCGTCCTTCAAGCGATGTTCCTCCGCAAGCTTTGCTGCCGCGTCGTTCCAGACACGCTTGCGCTCTTCATCGAGTTGACGTTCAAGTTCAAGCTGGATGTTTTTCTCGCGTTCCTCAAGTTCCCGCTGCCGTCGGCGAAGCTCAAGTTCGATCTGCTGCGCCTCGCGTAACTTGCGTTCCTTCTCTTCATTTTGCAGACGAAGGTCTTTCAACTCTAATGTCATACGTTCTTCTGCTTCCTGCCGGATTTTCTTCTCCAGCTCGGCTTTCTGCGCAACGAAGCGCTTGGTGAACTCGGCGCGGAGCTTTTCTTCCACCTGATGCGTGAATGCCTCCGTCAACTCGATGGTGTGCCCGCAGTTCGGACAGGTGATGGTTGGTGTGTTCATCTAAAATTCTTCGTTGGTCGATCGTGTGAGATGGAGCGTCATGAGGGTGTTGCCGTACGCGTCCTTGAGCAGGCCGCCCAACGTTCTGCCGTCGCTCGAGAGCGCCACTTCCGCCTTTCCCGACCCTCCGCTGATGTTGGTGAAGTCAATGAACGCCTTGCTGCCGATGAGCGTGCCCTGGCCTCCCGCAGTCAGGATTTGCGAGCCAAAGAGAAACGAGTACTCTTGCATGGAGATGTTCACGCCGCTCTGATGGATGGTCCAGTATGCCCCGTTGTCGAAGTACCACGTGCCCTGCAGTTGAGCCACGTTCTGGAAAGGCTCCCCCTCTTGTTGCCAGCCTTGCGCTGAAGAAGTCTGACCCTGCTGTGCCAATCGTTGTTCCATCTCGCGCAGTCGGATTTCCAACTCCATCTGTCGGAGTTTCACCTCCGCGTCGCTGAAGTTTTGTACTTGACTTTGATCGGCGGTGCCGGTCACGACTTTCTTTTCATCGGGTTTCGGGTCGGTCTTCGTGCCGAACACGCCGATCTGGTGCAGCACGACCAGGAACCCTCCAAGTGCCGTAATCAGTGTGGCGATGGCGGTGATGATGCCGGGGATGGTGCTCCAGAATGACTTCTGTTCTTCGGGCATGGCAGGCTCCTATGCATTGTTCCTTCTTACTGTGAGTTCATTCATCCAGCAATCCCTCTCCCTCAAATTCGCTCCACCACTACTGCCACCCCCTGTCCCACCCCGATGCACATTGTCGCCAACCCGTAGCGTGCATTGCGGCGGCGCATCTCGTGCAGCAGCGTGGTCAAGATGCGAGCGCCGCTGCAGCCGAGCGGATGGCCAAGGGCAATTGCCCCGCCGTTGGGGTTGAGTCGCTCGATCGGAATTTGTAAATCACGAACCACAGCAATGCTCTGCGCGGCGAACGCTTCGTTCAGTTCAATGATGTCCATGTCGTTGATGGTGAGACCGGCTTTCTTCAGCGCCCGCTGTGTTGCGGGTACGGGACCGATGCCCATGAAACGCGGATCAACGCCCGCAACGCCCGTTGCGATCACGCGTGCCATCGGTGTCAAGCCAAGCTGCTCTGCTTTCTTCTCGCTCATGACGAGCACGCCCGCCGCACCGTCGTTGAGTGATGAGGAGTTGCCCGCGGTGACGGTTCCTCCGGTACGAAACGCCGGCGGCAGGGCACGAAGCTTTTCGAGCGACGTGTCCGCCCGCGGTCCTTCATCCTGCGCAACAACGACGGGGTCGCCTTTCTTCTTCGGCAGTGGTACCGGAATCAGCTCGTCCTGGAACCGACAGGTCTGTTGTGCCTCGACGGCCTTCATGTGGCTGGCGAGGGCAAACTCATCCTGCTCCTGGCGCGTGATCTTGTACTTCTCTGCTATGTTCTCGGCCGTCTCGCCCATGGATTCGAGCGGGAACATCTTCTCCATCTTCGGATTGGGGTACCGCCAGCCGAGCGCGGTGTCGTATGCCGTAACGTTGCCGAAGGAGCCTGTGAGATTCTTGGGAAGAGAATACGGCGCGCGACTCATGCTCTCAACCCCACCGGCGATGATGATCTCCGCATCGCCGCACCAGATTGCCCGCGAGGCTTGGATGATCGCATCGAGACTGGAGCCGCACAAGCGGTTGATGGTTGTCGCAGGCACGCTGTACGGCAGACCCGCGAGCAGCGTGCTCATGCGCCCCACGTTGCGATTGTCCTCGCCCGCCTGATTGGCACAGCCCCACATGACGTCGTCAATTGCAGCGGGATCAACCCCTGTTTTCTCCACAAGAGTTTTGATGACGAGCGCGCTGAGATCGTCGGGACGAACCTCGCGCAGCATACCACCGTACTTTCCGATCGGCGTGCGAAGAGCCGCAACAAGAACCGCGTGCGTGGCGTGCGACATATTCTGTGCTCAGTTGATGAGAACGTAACGAGGTGGGAGTAATATACAGGTTTGAGCGGAGAGAAAACACAAGGGCGACCCAAACCCGTCTCGTTGAGTCGCCCATGCATTGCTACTGAAACTTGAACTCCTTCACCGACCCAAAGATCCGCACGAAGACATCGGGCTGGTTCTTGCTGGATGTTTTGATGGACACGCCGTCACTGAGTACCTGCATTGCTTTTGCTGCCTTCAGTTCGGCCGTAAGGTCAACGGTCTGTCCGGGCTTTATCGGCTCCTTGGGAAGCTTGAGGGAAAAGCCCTGAAGCGCAGTCTCGTACGATGTCAGTGTGATGGGTTCCGTGCTGTTGTTGACGAGCTTGATCGTGGCCCACGTGGCACGCCCGACTTCGGCATCTTTGAACCAGAACTGCTGCGGCGTGACGCTGATCTCCTGGACGACATAGCCGGCAAACTGCACGACCAACTGTGGTGCGTTCGCCGCGTTGGAGTTGATCGTGATCGATTTATGAATGGAGTCGGAGAAGTTCGTGGAGTTGAACGTAATCTTGATGTCGCCCGTCTTGCCGGGCGGGATGTTCGTGTTGGACACAACCGTCCCCGTGCAGCCGCAGGAAGCCTGAATCTGTCCAAGCTGGAGCGTCTCCGTGCCCGTGTTCTTGACGGTGATGATGCGTTCAGCGATCTTGCCGCGATAGATCTTCCCGAAATTGAATTGCGTGCCGCCGACAACTTCGATCTTTGGCTGAGCATAGGTAAGACCGGCGCTTACGAGAACCACGATTGCAACTTTCCACTTCATCGTTCTGCTCCCGATATGATGTTCGTTTTCTTTGTAGAGATAAGATAGTGAAAAAGTCTTGAGTGTCAACCATGGGGACGGATGCGCTGTGCGTCCTTCGTCAGCAACGGTGCACAGCGATAGCGGTCTTCGCCGTAGTAGTTCTGAAGGGCATGCAACACGGCAACAACGTGCGGCAAACCGATTGCCTGCGCCCACTCGATGGGTCCGCGGGGATAGTTCGTTCCCAGCTTCATCGCGGTGTCAATTGCCGCATCATCGGCAACTCCCTCCGTCATCGCAAAGTACGCCTCGTTGATGAGCATACAGAGCATACGCGGCATCACCAGTCCGACAGTGTCTTCAACAAACACGGCAGACTTGCCGAGCGTGGATGCAAACGCCTCGACCGCCGTGCGGACGGGGGCGCTTGTCTGTGCCGTTGCAACGAATTCCAGAAGCGACCCGTGCAGCAACGTTGGGAAGGCGCCGATGCCGACAAGCCGCACTGCATGTGTAACCCAGGCCGTCTGCTCGGACATCATAACCGTCACCGCTGATGAGATAATCGGGACGGACGACGGCAACAGATCGTCAAGACGGAGAAGGTTGTTCCGCTTGCTCTCGAACGAGAGGTTGGTGAGTTCCAATGCAAGCTCCACATTCGCATCGCTTGCGACGGAGAATCCTCGCTCCGCGCACATGGTAGCATACTCCTCCACAAGCGGCCGGTCTCCCACAATCATGATACGTCGTTGCGTCGGCATGACACGCTCATGAATCGTATGTATAGAACCCGCGCTTCGTCTTTCTGCCCAACGTGCCCGCCTCGACCATCTGCCGCTGAATCGGGTGCGGACGAAAACGCGGTTCGTGGAAAAACTGCTCGTACACCGATTGCGTCACGGCATAATTCACGTCGATCCCGATGAGGTCCATCAACTCAAACGGACCCATCTTGAAACCGCCCTCAAGCCTTACAATGCGATCGATAACCTCGACGGGTGCAATACCCTCACCGAGCAGCCGCAACGCTTCGCCATAGAACGGGCGAGCGACGCGGTTGACGATGAACCCCGGCGTGTCTTTGCAGACAACCGGCGTCTTCCCCAGACGGCGTGCAAGCTCCACAGTCGTGTGTATCGTTGCATCGGACGTATGTTTCCCGCGAACAACCTCCACGAGTTTCATGACGGGGGGAGGATTGAAGAAGTGGATTCCGACAACGCGTCCCGCTCGTGCCGTGACGGCTGCAAGGGACGTGATGGAGAGCGAGGACGTGTTGCTCGCAAGCAACGCCTCCGGCCTGAGCATGGCGTCGAGGTTCTGAAACAATTCTCTCTTGACATTCACATCCTCCTGTACCGCTTCGATAACGATGTCGGCAGACTGCAACTCAGCCAACGTTGCGACGGCATGAATGCGTGCGTAGATTTCCGTGGCGGCCACAGCAGTGATCCGGTCCTTCTCCACCGCGCGGTTGAGACTCTGCTTGATGCGCGCCATGCCTCCTGCCAGCGCCTGCTCGGAGACGTCGTTCAGAAGCACCTGGAAGCCGGCGCTCGCAGCGACTTCGGCAATGCCGCTGCCCATGGTGCCTGCTCCGATAATCCCAATGGTGTTGATCATAAATCCCAGATGTGCCTATTATGCCGCGTTCGGTATTCGTTTACCGCAGAGGCGCAGAGGGTGCAGAGAGTTCTTGTGTTTCCTCTTTCAGCCCCAGGACGCGTCTACGGATGCCCTGCTTCAACGGCTTTGACTTCCACGACGGCCCTGTCGCTCACTAACAGGTCGAGACGGTATCCACAATCCAAACGTAGCCTCTTGTATTCTCCAGGTAATGGTCGTTGACGCTCAAAGGGAATGCCTCACAAATCCAGCTCTCGGCACAGACATTCTTCGTAGGCAGATTCCAACAACGCTGGTCCAAAGGCGCGATGCACCTCTCTTGCCGCACCAATTATGGCCCCGTGAGTTGATTGATCTCCATTGCTTCCTCTGCGCTCTTTGCGTCTCTGTGGTGTATCTCAAACGCAGTAAACAACGCCGTTCGATTAGGTCACCCGCTGGTTCTGAATTGTGTTAATCGAGGTGAATGCGGAAGGAGTAACCCTCCGTCAAACAACCCTCGCGTTACCTCCTGTTCCTTTGTGATCACTTCCCTCGAAACACCGGCTTCCGCTTCTCCAGGAATGCCTTCAGACCCTCTTTGTGATCCTCCGTCTCCGAGGCAATTTGCTGGATGTACGCTTCGTAGTCCAGCAGCGAGTCGAGATCCGCATGCAGTGCTTTGTTGAACGCCCGCTTCATCAACCCAATGGCACGGGTTGGGGCCGCTGCAAGGGAGTTCGCTAACTCCATCGTTACGCTTTCCAATTCCTCCGGCTTCGCGAGACGGTTGACAAGCCCTACCTGCAGGCATTCGTCCGCCGGGATTTTCCGTCCCGTTGCTGCGTACTCGAAGGCGCGTGTGAGTCCTGCGTAACGCGGCAAGAACCAGTGTGCGCCGGAGTCGGGCACAAGCCCGATGTTCACGAACGCCTGCATCAGGTACGCCTCGGTTGACATGATGCGCATGTCGCAGGCGAGCGCAACGCTGCAACCGGCACCGGCAGCAACGCCGTTGATCATGGCAATCACCGGCTTCTCCATCGTCCTGATTTTTCGGATCAGAGGATTGTAGGATTTCTCGAGGGAATCTTTGAGGGAACGCTTCAAGCCCTGGTGTTCCTTCAGGTCCTGCCCCGAGCAGAACGCTTTCTGCCCTGCGCCGCGCAGGACAATGCAGCGCACAGCAGGATCTTTCTCCGCTTCCTTGAACGCCTCATGCAGTTCCTTCTTCATCTGCTCGGTGAACGCGTTGTAACTCTCCGGCCGGTTCATTGTGATCGTGAGAACACCGTCGGCATTCTGGTACAGAAGAGTTTGGAAGTCGGGCATGAAGTTCTCCTTGTTCTGTGTCCAGGATTACGCAACCACCTCAATGGGTGCAACCTACCTTCCCTTCCACTCCGGTTTTCTCTTCTCGGCAAATGCCTTCATTCCTTCCTTCTGATCTTCCGAAGCGAAGAGGAGATAGAAATTCTTCCGCTCGAACTCAAGTCCTGCTTCGATGGTAGTATCGAACGCTTTCAGCACGGCTTCCTTCGCCAGCTTGAGCGCGACAGGAGGCTTTGAGGCAATCTCCCTGGCCCACGCTTTCGCTTCTTCGAGATAGTATTCCACCGGCACCACTTTGTTGATCAGCCCCCAGCGCAACGCTTCGTCGGCAGAGATCATGCGCCCGGTCAGCACCATTTCCATCGCTTTCACTTTGCCGACCGCACGCGTCAGTCGTTGCGTGCCGCCCGCGCCGGGCATCACGCCGATGTTGATTTCGGGCTGGCCGAACTTTGCCGTCTCGCTGGCGATCACCATGTCACAGCTCATCACCAGCTCGCAGCCGCCGCCGAGTGCGAAGCCGCTGACCGCCGCAATGACGGGCTTCTTGAGCTTACGAATGCGATCCCAGCGCGCAAACTGGTCTCGCGTCAGCATCTCGATCGCCGATGCATCCGCCATCTCTTTGATATCGGCACCGGCGGCGAACGCTTTCTCGTTTCCTGTCAGGATGATGCAACGGACATCACCATCCCTGTCCAGCATTTCCAACGCCTCCACAAGCTCCTCCATCAGCGTGATGTTGAGAGCGTTCAGAACATCCGGACGGTTGAGTTGAACGATCGCGTAGCCTTCCTGCTTCGTGACGATGATAAACTGATAGGCCATGGATTTCCTTTCGAGATGTAGAGGACGATGCGCTGACAAAATACTGAACCCGCTTTACATTCACAACCGCTCGAAGTCTTGAAGATGACGCCGGAGCGTCCGGAGCGCGCGCGTGATCTGATTTTCGACCGTCTTGACGGCGATGCCGAGATGTGCGCTGATCTCGTTGTTGCTCATACCCTCCACTCTGCTCAGTAAAAACACCTGGCGGCATTTTTCCGGCAGATGGGTTCGCACAACATCCGAGAGCATCTCCTCGAGCATGCGAAGCTGCAGCGCGCTTTCCGGGTCGTCGCCTGCCGAGAGAGAAACGGGGGGGACATGGTCTTCGTGCCTTCGGCGCACCTCCTTATGTCGAGCATGGTCGCGGACGAGATTGGAACTGATGCGTAACAAGTACGCAAGGATGGGCAGCCGCGCGTTCAGGCGTGCACGATGATCCCAGAGACGCACGAATGACTCCTGCACAATGTCGTGCGCCGCATC
Source organism: uncultured Chitinophagales bacterium (assembly GCA_964539775.1). Classification (GTDB taxonomy): domain Bacteria; phylum Bacteroidota; class Ignavibacteria; order UBA10030; family UBA6906; genus CAADGV01. Next base: position 27,531 of record CAZIKE010000023.1, on the reverse strand, counting down.
TACATCCCGTATCATATACATGACCTGTCGAAAGACGATCGGCTGGTATTTCTCGAACAGCAGGCGAAACGCCTCTGTATCCGAGGCGTGAATCTGTCGGACAAGCTCTTCGTCGCTAAGCATGCTGGGGGATTCAGGCAATTCATTCAAAAATAGGCACACTACGGTAGAGGTGCAACGTGTGCCCCAAAAAATGTCGGGTGGTTTGGGGGATAGGGGATTCAGAATCGTTATCTTAATGTCAGAGGTCTGCTGAAAAATACTGTATGCGTCCAATCTGCCGCATCGTCGCGTTGTTGCTATTTGCCTCCTTCCTCGGCTGTTCCGACGCAGGGGTTCTGCCGGGCGTGGAGGTCAACAAGCAACGTCAGGCTGGCCGCGGCAGGGAAGGATGGTGTGTTGAACACAGCTCTTGATCCGAACACGTTAACTGCGGGGAGCGTGACCATTCGCTTTCTGAAGATTGAGCCTGAACGTCGCCACCGGCAGGAGATGTCTCTCCACCAGTATGTGATCACCATGATTGTGGAGGCGTGATGCACCGGCAGATTCGGCGCTCGCTATTTCCATCGTTGAATTGGGAGGAGAACACCATGAAACTGTTCCTCTATTCGCTCTCGCTCACGCTTCTCCTTGCGCTTCCCGTTGGCGCACAGTGGATTACGATTCGGACGGTGCCGGTGATTGCCGGTAATCAGGCCGACTTTCAGCCGTCGCTTGCGCGCGGCATGGGCAACCTTTCGATCATCTTTGATGATCCGTTCGGGTCGCCGTTCAGCAATCCTGCAAAGGCATCACTCGTCAACGGTATCAGGTTGTTTGCCTCGCCGACCCGCTCGGGATGGAGCAACGACAACGGCAGAGCCGTAACGTCCACGCAAGGCTCGTCCTTCTACACGGGCACGGCGCTCAATTCCATTCCGTTCGGTGCGCTGGTTCATTCCGGCGATGTGTTTGGTGGTGGATTGATTGCCTATCAAGGCTACAAAGGCGAGCGCCTGCGGCAGCCATCCCCCTGGGTTGTTCCGTTCTATCGTACCACCGATATCTCCTCGACGTTCAGTTCCGACCTCGGCTCGAATACGTTCCTCTTCGGCGTGGCAGGATTTACAACGTCGGAGAAGAAGCTCGCCCTTGGCGCCAGCGGAAGCTGGGTCGAACTGTCTGCCATCGACGGCGTGAATCTTCTCTATCCCGGAGCAACCGATATCCGACAGAATGGGAAGATGTGGGAAGCGAAGCTTGGAGCCATGGCGGAGTTGCCTGATGGTGACAGGCTGGAATTCGTCGCAGGAAGAGCAATCAGCAAGGCGACGCACGAGGTCAGCTATCAGACGTTTCGCGGACCCACCACGGCCTTCAGCAAAGAGATGAATAAGGACGAGACCCGCGAATGGCTGCTGCATTCGGTCTATCTGCGACCGCTCGGCGAACGTTGGAAACTCGGCGCCGCGCTGACCGTGAACTGGAAAGATCATCCCAAGATTCCCAACTATGCTCTTGCCAATATTCCACGCGATCCGGGCAAATCCATCGCGTACAACATCGGCTTCGGGGCGCGCTACTCGCACGAAACCACCTTCTGGGGTGTTGAGTACGTGTACGAACCGATCACAACGAACACATGGGCCGAAGCAGGAGAACAGCGGCTTCCCGTTGCAGACCGGGCATTGCCGCCCGACTTCAAGACGATCGAGAACTTCTTCGACTTCTCCAATCATATCCTCCGCCTTGGGCACTCGTCCACTTCGAAATGGACGTGGCTGGAGTATCGCTTGGGTGCACAGCTGCATTTCTACACCTACGATCTCCACCAGATCGACAACCTCGCGCACACCGCGCGCAACTTCACGACTGATTGGTTAGAGACAACGCTCACCGGAGGATTGACCGCCCGTCTCGGACGCTTGCAGTTGATGTACACATTGCAATTAGTTCTTGGCAACGGCCTCGTCGGTGTATCGGTGCCGAGGTTTGTCGCAGCCCCCGATGGTGGATTGATACGCACGGCCTCGGATTTTCTTCCGGCACCATCGGGTGAGTTAGTTGTGGACGAAGTGACGCTGGTGACACACCAGGTGGTGTTTGTGTATGAGTTGAATTGAGCGGGAAGTAGAAATCGTATGGGCGAAATACGTATGAAGTGGCTTTTCAGGTTGAGACACGGGCTTCCGTGGCGCCATCGCTCCGGACACGATGACGACTTTCTCATCCGCGTCCTCTCACGAGATGCCGATCGGCTTCGCAGCCTTGATCCCGAAACGCATCTCCAGTGGCTTCGGCTCCAACGCTCGATGGCAGAACCCCGGAGCGTCCGACTCCCAGCAGTGCGCCGGCGCATTCCCCGGTGGGCAATCGCCTTGGGGCTGGGTGCAGCAGTCATCGTCGGCGTGTACGTGATCTTTTTACCGGACGGTCGTCCAAAGCCCGAAATGTTCATCACCGAGCGTGGGCAGCAAGCACGCGTCGTGTTGCAGGACGATTCGGAGGCGCTGCTCAATGCTGCAACAAGGCTGGAAGTAGCATCGCTGCAACCGGGCAAGCCACGTCGCGTGTCGCTCGAAGGCGAAGCGTTCTTCCGGGTTCGGGCGAGCGGGACTCCCTTCGTTATCTCGACGCGCTCTGCGGATGTTGAAGTCGTGGGCACGGAGTTTAACGTGCGTGCCCGCGGCCATACGCTCGAAGTGGCAGTGATGCGTGGCATCGTGAACGTCAGCGCACAGGAGAGCACCGTTACTCTGACACAGCACCAGATGGCCCTCTGCTCTGAGGGAGAGGCTCCGCGTTTCGCTGGAACGGTGCCGTCAGCCGAATATCCCGGCTGGATGAGCGGGAAGCTGTTTTTGCGGCAGACGCCGTTGGAAGCGGCGTGTCGAGAGTTGGAATTACGCTTCGACATCTCGATTCGGGTCAACGACCCGGCAGTGCGTGGCGCCACGATCAACGGCGTTCTTGATGCGCGTGATCCGCAGGCGGCGCTCGCATCATTGAGTGGACTCATTCGGAAAACCTTCCGCTACGATGGGAAGACGTACGTTATTGATTAGCCTTCTGTGGGCAGTGCTGCTGTGCACCGACGCGGAGGCACAGACGCGCAACGCAACGCATGCGTTTCGCTTTCGGGATGTGCCGCTGCGGGTCGCGCTGGATTCACTGTTGCAGTGGTACGATGTGCCGTTGGTGTATTTGGAGAAGGATGTGCAAGGGCTTACGGTTACCGCTGACTGTCGCGCTTGCACCTTTGAAGAGGCGTTGCGAGAGGTACTCGCTGGTAAGGGCTTGTTCGCTTTGATGGTGGGCGAACAGGTGCTTCTTCAGGTGCGGCGCGGCGGCGCGGAATCGGTGCGGGCAGTCCTCGCCGGTACCGTTGCCGATTCGGTGACGGGTGAGCCGCTCATCGGCGCGCGCGTGATGCTGCGAAACATCGGCTCCGAACAGATCATCCGTTGGGGGTTGACCAACGAGTTCGGATTCTTCTCGCTCACGCGGATTGAACCGGGCATCTACTCACTGGAGATCCACTCCGTGGGCTACACGACGCGCGTGCAACGCATGACGATCGTTGAAGGCTCCTCCACGGTCAGCACGTTCGCACTGGAACCGCGTGAGTTTCTTCTCCCCGAAGTCGTTATCGAAGGAGAACGCTCTGCTCTTGCCGCAGCGGAAGGACTTTCCCGCGGCATCTTCATCCGCTCGACCCCAACCGATCAGAATCAATACTTCCTCGAAGGAACCCGCATCTACAACCCGCAGCACTACGGCGGCGTGATGACGACGTTCAACGCCGATGCGCTGCGCGATGTCCATGTGGTTGCCGGCGGGGTTCCTCCGTTCTACGGCGGACGCATCGGCGGGATCCTCGACGTAACATTGAAAAGCGGCAACAGCGATGCTCTCTCGGGCACGGCAAACATCGGCTCGCTCTCTTCCACGCTCTCGGTGGATGGACCGGTGGACGACGTAACAAGCTTCATCATTTCCGGACGCAGAAGTTATCCGAACGTGCTTCTCACCAAACGGGACGAAAGCATTCCAAGCGATCTCCGCTCGCTCGAACTCATGACGAAAGTGAGCCACGGAATGTCGGGCAACGGCAGGCTTTCGTTCAGCGGGTATGTCGGTCGGGATACGTATCTGCGAACCGTCGGCAACCCTGCCGGCGAGGAGCTTGCCAATAGCTTCCGCTGGGGGAATACGACCGCTCATCTCCGGTGGGTTGATGTCCTTTCTCCGTCGCTCTTCGTTCATGCGTCCGCGGGGTACACACGATATGGCTTTGACGTCGAGCAGAAACGCAGCAGCGCGTTTTCGGTCGAACACTCCCCGTCGCACTATGCGATTGAAGATGTGTCCCTACGGGCACACGCGGAGTACTTCTACGACGACCAGCATACGATGCGCAGCGGGGTGGAGTTGGTCCATCACCGGATGGAAGGGACGATCAGTGAATTCTCCAGCCAGATTGCGCCCCTTTCGCTCGACGGCTTCTCGCCGTGGGAGTTGTCGATCTATCTTCAGGATCAATGGCGTTTGATTCCCTCGGTAACGGCAGAGTTGGGCGGGCGTGCTACGTCGTTCGTCGGACGGGAGGGCACATTTTCCGCGCTCGACCCGCGATTTGCGTTGCTCGTCAATCTCGACGACGATCTCCGTTTGCATTCATCCTTTACGGCGGTCACACAGTTCGTGCACCCGTATCGTCACAGCGGCTTGTTCCTCTTCACACCGACGATCTTCTACTACCCGTCAACGGCGCGAGTGCGCCCGACAACATCTCTTCTGCTTTCGGTCGGATTGGTGAAGAACACGGAGGACCATCGCTACACGTTTGCGGTGGAGGGGTACTATCGGGTGACGCAGAAGCTGCATGAGTTTGTGTTCGACACGGCGCGCTATCTCCCTGTCGAAATCACCGACGCGGTGCTGTTCGGCGAAGGGACGGTGTACGGGGGTGAACTTACCATAACAAGACGAACCGGGAACGTGATGGGGACACTGCGCTACAGCCTTTCGCTGGCGCGCAATCGGTTCGGAGAGATCAACGGCGGGCAGCCATACACCCCGCGCTTCAATCGTATGCACGAAGTGTATCTCTCGCTTTCGTACTTTCCGAAAGAAGACTGGATGTTCGGCCTGGTGTGCCTGCTTTCATCAAATCCCTCTCCGAAACTTGCGCCCGAAGTTACCGTTACTGAAGCGCCCATCACGTCGAAGCTCGTACGTGAAGTTTCCACCGAGTTTACGCGCTACACCGACCATGTTGACCTCAACGGCGCACGGCTGCCCGGTTTCCAAAGACTGGAATTGCGCATCGCGCACACGTTCGATGTGGGGGATCTGCCATTTCAAGCATCGCTCAGGATGGTGAACGGATACGGCCTGGTCGATCCGTTCGTCTGGGAAATCAGCGACAACCCCGACACGCGCTTGCGCTGGAGAGCGAGACTCAAGGCCCCCGACCTTTTCCCGCTCTATCCGGTGGTGAGCGTCGGCGTAAGGTTTTAACACGATGAGAAAGCGAAACCAAAGAATGGCGCTTGCCACTGTTGTCCTCGTCGCAGCGGTTTGCCTGCTGTCAGGCTGCGATGATTTCGGTGTCACCGAGCGCGATGCACAGCTCATCTGGGTGGGGAAGGTGTTCGTTGGTGGCAGGCAATGCACGCAGGAGGTGTACACACCTCCTGACACGAAGCAACTCTTGAGCGCGGCGGGCATTGAGGTGTACGCAACTTCGATTCAGCATCTTGCTGTTTGCCGGGCATGCCTCATTTGTCCGACGTACGCAGCCATGCACCTCGCGCGTATCGGAGAACGTCAGTTGCCACCGGCCGAAGCCTTGGGTTTTCAAAGAGTAGACGATCCGACGAACAGCGAGCGCATCACACTCTCAACCGACAGAGATCTGTACACCGAGTCGGACACAATCCGGTTATACCTGAGCAATAACTCGAGTACGGCTATCATCGTTGGCTTGCGATGCGGCGAGTTTCTGGAAATGGTCTATCAACAGAAGAGAGGAAGCTGTTGGTCCGAGCACATGCATTTTTGGTTTGAGAGTCTCCGCTGTCCGACTTCTCTGGAGACGATCGAGGCGCGCAAGCTCTTTGTGCATTCATTGCCCGCGGAGTGGCTGGGTGCGAGAGGTACGTTCCGCCTTATCGTTGACTATCGCGTTCCTGGGCGAGACACCAGCCTGACATTGTTCTCCAATTCGTTCAGGGTAGAGTAGGGGCGGACGCTGAACCTGTGCTGTCGAGTAGTGCTGCGTTCGATGAAACCGGACAACAGATAGGCAAACGGACGGTGGACGCGGCACTACTCAGTGTTCTCTCCGAGGATTGTTCCTGCACGACCGAGCGTCGTGGGTCACTCTCCATCATGTTTCCGGCGTGGGTAGGTCTTGCCGGGGTCCACAACTTCTGCGTACGGTCCTTCCCAACTTTTGAGAAAAATCTGCCGCAGCCGCGTCGCGAGGTGCACATTCTGTACGATCATACCAACGTTCCGGCTGGTGTAGAAGTAGCTCTTCTCCGCGTTGCTTGTTCCCAACCAGAATGATCGCCCATCGACAACGATAAACTTGCAATGCTCGACGCGGGCGAACGAGACATAGCCGCCGCTCCACTCGGGAATGACGGAGAACTTTACGGTAATGTGAGGAACGTTCGCAAGTTCCTTCAACGTCTTTTCGGCAGGCGTGCCTTTCTCCCAATCGGAAACAAGAAGCTGCACCTGCACACCGCGTGCAGCCGCACGGCGCAGGGCATCATCCAACACGCGATACTCGCTCTTCTCACGTGCTCGCGTATCGTATCCTAAGAACTGAAGCGAGACGTCCGACCGCGCGCCATCGATCAAGCGAATGATATTCGGCTCATCCCAGAGGCTTGAATCGCGAACGAAACCGATCGGGCTTGCCGTCGGGGTCAGCAGGAGAGTGTCGTTCCCTGGTTGAACAACGACGAAAGGCACTCTGGAGGTTGTGGGGGAGAGGAGGCGAGAGCGCGCCGTTGTGTCGTTCGTTTCCGCCAGCTTCCAATCCAGCTCGAAGATGTCGGCATAAAAGCGGACGACTCCTGCGTGTCGTATGCGGAGGCCAAGTTCGTGGATGTGCTTGAGTGCCCGCCAGTCGAAGTTCTGACTTCCGAGGAAGGCCTCCGTTCCGTCAACGAGAAAGAACTTCGCATGTTGTACGCCGCCTGCAAGCTTCCCGTAGTCGATGATGCGCGTTGTAACGTTCTCCTGCCGTGAGAGCCTGTCGATAGTTTCGGGATAGGTTTTGGAGAACCGCGCATCGGCGAGAATGCGGGTCCGTACGCCTCGCTGTGCAGCTCGTTCGATGGCGTGAAGAACATCCTCCAGGGGTTCGTTTGGTTTGTTGGAGATGTAGAACTGCTCGATGTCGAGCGACGACGTTGCAGCATCGATCATCTCCACCCACACTTCCTGCGTGTTGCGGATATCGGGGTTGTCGAGCGTTGTTTCGATCGGGACGCTCTCGACGAACTCGATGGGTACGGACGAGGTAGATTGCGCAGAAGCGCCTTGCAGGAAACAGAGCGAGAGAAAGAGGAACCACAACCGACGCATCGGCACTCCGCGACCGTCACACAAATGGCGATGCAGGTTTGATGAAGTGGAACAGCGCCCGAAGTGTCTCTTTAGCGATAGGGAAATCTGCCGCCAGCCAGTAGAGCGATGTGCCGACAGCAAAAAAGTAGTGCGCCTGCCCGTCGCCGGTGCAAAAGGATACCCGCTGTCCATCCACGGTTTGCTCCTCGTAATCGGAGAAGGGGGTGAAGCCCGTGTTGATGCCTTTGATCATGCGGCCCAACGTTTGGGCAGCTTCCTCTTCTTCCGCATAGACCGAGAGGTAGAGTGTTGCAGTACCGCTTTCGTCAGCGTACATCCCGATAGCATTGTCCCGCGGCGTCACGCCCTTGCCGTGCATCTGGTTGATGATCCGCCGCGCCTCGTCGCCGAAGATGTGCTGCTGCAGACGGAGATTGCCCAATTCTGCTGGGAGGGTCAAGGGCCGCCGCGCAAACTGTGGCACCAACAGCACGGCGAGGCCGATCGCAAAAGCGATTACCACAGCAACGGCTACAACCTGTTTGCTGACGCGCTGCATGGTTCAGAGAGCGCTCTTGTGTTTATGCGCCATGCGCGTGCGGAGTCCCTTGTAGTCAATGTCACGCTTCTCGTTGAATGCCTTGATCCCCTCCCGAATTTCCTCTGCATTCGTGTGGACGGTAAGCCAGTCGCGCAAGTGGCCGATGGTCAGCGACCACGAGAAGTCGCGCCAGAAGTTGAGCTGCTGCTTGGTGTATCGCGTACACTCGGGCAGTTTGTTCACTAATTTCTCCACTATCTGATCGACGGCCTTGTCGAGCCGGCGGCGGGGCACCACCTGATTCACCAATCCCCACGCCAACGCCTTCTTGATCGGAATCTTTTCGTTGAGAAGAAGCATCTCGCGTGCGCGCCGTTCTCCGACGATAAGGGGGAGCCACTGTGTTGCCCCTGCTGCGGCAACGCTGCCGCGCGAGGTGCCGGCATGTCCGATGTAGATGTCGTCTGCAGCGATCGCGAGGTCGCATGACATCTGCAGTTCGTTCCCGCCGCCCACAACGATGCCGTTCAGCCGCGCAAGCGTAGGCTTGCCGATATTGCGTAAGCGCTCGAACGTTTCCATGAACACGCCCATCCACTTGTAGAAATCATTCGGCGAGTCAAGGAATTGCTCGTTCCATTCCTTCATGTCGGCGCCTGTACAGAATGCCTTGTTCCCCGCCCCTGTAATAACGATCACCGCTATCGTGTCATCCCATGCAGCGTCTTGCAATGCGGTCTGCATCTCGAGGAGCGTAGCGAGGTTCAGGCAGTTATACACCTGCGGTCTGTTGATCGTGAGCGTTGCCCGCCAGTTGCCCTTGGTGTAGAGGATATGCTGGAAGTTGAAGCTTGCTGGATCTTTTCCCGTGTATGTGGCCATGGTGTTCACTGCGCTACTGCTGTACATCGCCAACAAACACCGTCACCAGATCGGCGGCAAAGCTCATCAGATCCTTTGCTACCGCTCTACCTTCCTTCGACGCGAGCGCGGCGTCGAGCGCTTCCTTGCTGTCGAAATACATCTCGCACAGTAGATGATATTTCGTCTCGCCGATGGGCGCGCCGGTGATTCTGGTGATCTCCAGCTTCTTCAATCCCGGGTACTCTTTCACGAGCGGCGTGTGCACTTCAAAATAATGCTTCTCAAATGCAGCAACATCGGCGGGTTTCCGGTAGAGCGCGACTAATTTCGTCATGAGGCATCCCTCAAAAAAGTGGCAGGAGGAAGAACACTTCGAAAAATCGTTGCGAGAATATAGCGAAGCTTCGCGGGAGAAGCAACGCACACGCGTTGTGTACGTGGCTAAAACCTTTGGCCAGCCGGCTGATATTCTTCAGGCAAGGACCTCGGAATCCGCTGCCTCCCTTCGAGTGAAGCATGAGACGAATCACCCAACCCGTCACGGCATGTGATGGGCTCTTGGGAGTCGGCATTGCTTGAAACGTCATCCCTCCTGGCATTTGTCTTGCTCCTTCGTAACCGTCTCCCCTCGTTGCAACATCCGGTTGCATACGCGGTCCACATCACATTGCAGGACGTTCAGCCATGTCCAGCCACGCCCGAAGTACGCGCATCGTGTTGGTGGGAGATGAGGGGGATGGTGACACACTCCGAAGCATTTGCACTGCGGCTTCGTTTCCGCACAGCGTATTGGTTCATGTCAGAAGGGTGGATGAACTCTTCTCTCTTTCATCCCTCGAGACGGTTGATGTGCTCCTTCTTGCTCTTCCACAGAGTGGGGACGGTAGTCTCGAACTGTTGCGGCGTGTCGGCGAACTCTATCCGGACACCCCCATCGTCGTTCTTGTCGATGCATGCTCGGAACTTCTCCGACATCTCCTGCTGCGAATGGGGGCGTGGCAAGTTGTGGAAAGGCGTCATCTCACATCGGATCGTCTTGTGCACACCTTCCGCGAGGTTTCAGCGGGTAAGAGAAGCCACCTCGAAGAAACACAGCAGCAAAGCCTCGACCAGGTCCTCCGCTTACTGCAACAGAGCGTTCCGTTGGAGGATGCCTCGCGCGCGGGCGAGCAGCGGCTTCGACCACTGAGCGAAGTGATGCCGTACAAATTCCTCGCATTAACCAAGAGCTACAGCAACATCATTGAACTTGCCATGAGCCAGGCTGGATGGGGCACGCGGCGATTCAGCGGACGCAGCGTGTCGCAGCAGCTCCGCTGTCTTGCGTCGGACCTTGGGAGCCTCAACGCAAGCGTTTGGGATGTGCTTGACGTGCATGCCCGGGCGCTGGAGGGGCGTGCGGAGGAAACAGGCCGTCCCGAAACCAGGCAACTACTCGTCGAACTCCTCACCAATCTCTCTGCGTTCTACAGGCACGCTCGGTATTCGTTCGCGTAAGCGCAGCAGCACCGTACTTCTCCCCCTGTGACTGGACCACATCGTCCGCCCCGTGGTGCTTTTTTCTGCTTCTCTCATCTTGACTTTGAGTTAGATTTCTATAAATTCATATTTAGATTTGCCTAAAAAATGATCATGCCGACGATCAGCACGGAAGACTACATCAAGGTTATCTACAAACTCGAAAGCCGCGGCGAGCGTGCGACGACTTCGGCCCTTGCGGCGCAGCTCAACGTGGCCGATGCCTCCATCACCGACATGCTCAAGAAACTGTCGGAGAAGGGCTTGGTGCGGTACGAGCGCTATCAGGGTGTACAACTCACGGGGCGTGGACGCAAAATGGCGCTCGGTATCCTTCGCCGGCACCGCCTCTGGGAGATGTTTCTGACGCAGTTCCTGGGCTACTCGTGGGACAAGGTGCATGATGAGGCCGAGCGACTCGAGCATGTCACCTCCGAGGAGTTGGAACACAGAATTGACGAAGCCCTCGGCTTTCCGAACGTCGATCCCCACGGTCATCCCATTCCGACCAAGGAGGGGGAACTGGCGGGCACGGATGACGCCTCTCTCTCGGAGTGCGCAGTCGGCGATGTCGTACGCATCTCACGCGTCGATGACGATGACTCGCAGCTTCTGCTCCATGCAGCCGAGCTGGGACTTGCCCTGAACAGTAAGCTCACGGTGAAGGAGAAGAAGTCCTTTGACGGCTCGATGGTGGTGAAGATTGGCACGAAACACCATTTCATCAGCAAGCAGGTGGCCGACGCTATTTTTGTAGAGCGACTATAGACCATGGAACGCACGACCGTATCACTTTCGGAGGTTCACCGGAGCGTCGCCATCCCGAAGGGGGTGGGAGTCGTCAGGCGCCTCTTTGCCTTTGCCGGTCCTGCTTACCTCGTGAGCGTCGGCTACATGGATCCGGGCAACTGGGCAACCGACCTCGAAGGCGGTGCACGGTTCGGCTATCAGTTGCTGTGGGTGCTTGTGATGTCCAACGCGATGGCGATCCTCCTGCAGACGCTTTCGGCGCGCATGGGCATCGTTGCCGGACGGGATCTCGCGCAGGCATGTCGCGAGAGTTATCCGCGGCCCGTCGGTTACGCATTATGGATGTTGTGCGAGATTGCCATCGCGGCGTGCGACCTGGCCGAGGTGCTCGGCACGGCCATCGGTCTCAACCTTCTCTTCAATATCCCGCTCCTCTACGGCGTCATCATCACCGGTTTCGACACGATGCTCTTTCTGGTCATCCAGCACTTCGGCATTCGAAAGATGGAAGCGTTCATCCTGATGCTGGTCTCGACGATTGGTGTGTGTTTCGGCATCGAGCTGTTCCTTGCCAAACCGGCCGTTGTTGAAATCGCTACGGGATTGATGCCGCGTCTCAGCTCGGAGAGTCTCTACGTCGCTATCGGTATTCTCGGCGCAACGGTCATGCCTCACAATCTTTATTTGCACTCGGCGCTCGTCCAAACCCGTTCGGTCGAACAGACCGAGGAGGGGAAACGCATCGCATGCAAGTTCAACCTGATCGACACAACCATCGCGCTGAACGCCGCACTCTTCGTGAACGCTGCGATCCTTATTCTCTCTTCATCCACCTTCTTCAAGAACGGCGTCGTCGTTACGGAAATCCAGCAAGCGCATGAGCTGCTCACGCCGCTTCTCGGGACCACGCTGGCAAGCACACTGTTTGCCATTGCACTCCTTTCTGCTGGGCAAAGCTCGACGCTGACCGGCACGCTGGCTGGACAGATCGTGATGGAAGGGTTCCTGCAATTCAAGATGCGGCCGTGGTTGCGACGGCTAATTACGCGCCTCATCGCGATTGTGCCGGCGGTGATTGTCATTTCCCTTCAGGGTGAACAAGGCTCTTATGAGCTTCTCATTCTCAGTCAAGTGATTCTCAGTCTCCAGCTTCCCTTCGCTGTCATTCCGCTCATCCAGTACACCAGTGATCGGAAGAAGATGGGAACGTTTGCCAACCCGTTCTGGCTCAAGTGTGTTGCCTGGGTCGTCGCGTCCATCATCGTCGGCTTGAATGCGCGACTCGTGTTCGACACGATGGCAGGCTGGATCGCCGAGGCGGAAAACCCCCTGTGGCTTTGGCTGACGGTCGTTCCCGTTGTGGTGGCGATTGCTCTCCTTCTCCTGTACATCGCGCTTCCCCGGTCATGGCGGAGAAAGAAAGAGGTCGCACCCCGTCCACCCGTCCCGCTGGAGTTGCCGGAGCAGACGTTCCACCGTATCGGCGTTGCGCTCGATCTGGGGAAGATGAGCGGCAAAGTGCTCTCCCACGCTGTGTCCCTTGCGCGGCGGCATGACGCGGAACTGTTCCTCTTCCATATTGTCGAAGGCGTCAGCGGACAGCTCTTCGGTAAACAGGCGTACGACGACGAAGCGCGCCAGGACGTCGATACGTTGGAAGCATTGGCTGCCGATTTGCGCGGCAAGGGAATCGCAGTCCATCCCATCCTCGGCTTCGGCCGGGTGCCGAAGGAACTCGTTCGTCTCAGCAAGGAGACCGGCATCGATCTGCTCGTCATGGGTGCGCATGGGCATCGCGGTGTGAAAGATCTCATCTTCGGCGCGTCGATTTCCGAAGTGCGGCACGCACTAACGATTCCCGTGCTGGTTGTGCAGTAGATGATGGTGTTCAGTATGAGGTGCTCCATGAAACGAATCATGTCGATCATTGCCGCAGTCGCCGCCGTCAGTGCGACTCTTCCCGGCTGCGACGACCTGCTGACGAAAGCGCCGGAGCCCTCGCAATCGTTCGACGCGCCGATTGACGGACTGACGAACGAGCAGCGCGCAATCTTTGCGCGTGGCGATGAGGCGTTCGGTGAGGTGTTTACATTCCAAACGGGGCTGGGACCTCTCTTCAATCAGGCGTCGTGCGAGCGATGCCATGTTGCAGATGGCCGCGGGCATCCGCGCGTAAACCTGATACGCTTCGGGCGCAACCTCGGCAACGGACAGTTCGATCCGATGCGCGAGTTTGGCGGACCGCAACTTCAAGAGCGCAGCATGCCCGGTTATCCTGCGGAGGTAATTCCCGTGCACGCCAATGCCATCTCCGAGCGTGGCGGCCCGCTCGTCGTCGGTCTCGGTCTCATCGAGGCAATTCCCGATCAGGCCATCCTGAGCCACGCAGACCCGAACGATGCAGACGGTGATGGGATTTCTGGCCGGCCCAATTTCATTGATGCGCCCGAGTTTCTTGCCTTACCCTCCGGGCCCTACAACGGCAAGTATCTCGGTCGGTTTGGACGCAAGGCAGGAGCCATCAATCTTCTCCAACAAACTGCAACGGCGTATCATCAGGACATCGGCATTACATCAGATTTTCTTCCCGAGGAAAACCACAATCCGCTGGTCGGTGGAACGGGCGGCGATCCTGTCCCCGATCCTGAGATTTCCGCCGCCACGGTGAACGACGTTGTCTTCTATCTTCAAACTCTCCGTCCGCCCTTGCGACGGAATGCGCACGATCCCGTTGTTCAGCACGGCGAGCACCTTTTCCGCACGATCAAGTGTGCTTCGTGCCATGTGCCGGCAATGCGCACCGGCCCGCATCCCATCGCGGCGCTCAGCAACAAGACGGCATACCTCTACTCCGATCTGCTTCTGCATGACATGGGTCCCGATCTGGCAGATAACTTCATCGAAGGCGAAGCGACGGGCACAGAGTGGCGCACCACTCCCTTGTGGGGCCTCGGTATTGTGGAGAATGTGTTGGGCGGAACGCCGTTCTATCTGCACGACGGGCGAACGTCCGACCTGCGCGTTGTGATCGATCTGCATAAAGGAGAAGCGGACAGCTCGCGCCGTGCATTCCAGCACCTGTCGCGAGAAGATCAAGAGGCGCTTATCGCATTTCTCAAGTCACTGTAATGCAGAGAAAGGACTTCCTGAAAACTCTCGCTGCTACGGTTGCAGGCACACCACTGCTTTCGATCTTGCATGCATGTGCTCCTTCGGCACCCATCGTGTACGCCCGGATGGTGAACGACAAAGCCCTGCTTTCCGTGTCATCGCTTGGTGACCTTTCCGTTGCAGGGAGTTATGTGAAGGCATACATTGCGGGACACGCCAACCCTCTCCTTCTCTTTCAAAGAGAAGATGGAACGCTGACGGCGGTGCTGAGTACCTGTTCGCATTCGGGGTGCGAGGTGAAAAAGCTGCGGACGAAATTCGAGTGTCCGTGTCACGGATCGGAGTACGACCTGCAAGGCAACGTGCTTCGAGGTCCGGCTCCGGAGCCGCTGCAAACGTTTCGTGTCTTCCGTGCAGGTGAATTCGTAGAAATACTTTTACGAGAATGAGCATGAAGAAGGTTGGTTGTTGGTTGATGGTGATGCTGTGCAGCGCAACCGCCAGCGCACAAGTCACCGAGCCAGCGCAGGATACAGTCGCGGCTCCGCCTTTTGTGAGAGGAGGGATTTATGATCGCCCATATCTCTTTCGTCCGTCGTCACGACTTGCCATCGGGGGCTATGCCGAGACGATGATGCGCTCGGAGTGGGTGGAGGGGGTACACGAGAACGTTTCGTTCGAAGCACGACGCTTCAACATCTTCATCTTTTCTGCCATCTCGCCGCACATCAAACTGACGTCGGAGT
Organism: uncultured Chitinophagales bacterium; assembly: GCA_964539775.1. GTDB lineage: Bacteria > Bacteroidota > Ignavibacteria > UBA10030 > UBA6906 > CAADGV01. The sequence goes on along the minus strand of CAZIKE010000023.1, from coordinate 12,429 downwards.
TGGAGTTCGAACACGGCACGGAGGAGATCAAGATCGAGACGGCGCTGCTCGACATCCAGTTTCTGGATGAGCTCAACCTGCGCGGGGGCATTCTGCTTTCGCCGCTCGGCAAGTTCAACCTCGCGCACGACAGCCCCCGCAACGAATTTACCGACCGTCCGCTCGTCTCGACACGCATCATCCCTGCCACGCTTTCCGAGGCAGGCTTCGGGTTCTACGGCGCGTTCACGCCGCACGAAGATCATCGCATAACGTACGAGACGTATCTCGTCAACGGACTCAATGACGACATCATCCTCAACGGGGATGGGACATCCATACCCGAAGGGCGGCCAAGAGCATTCGAGGAGGACAACAACGCCAGTCCCGCGTTTGTCGGACGACTTGCCTGGCAAGCCGAGTTCGGGTTAGAGCTTGGGATTTCCATGCACACCGGGTTGTACAACACGTTCAAGAAGGAAGGACTTGTCGTAGACGACAAACGGCGCCTCACCATCTATGCCCTCGATGGCGAGTTTCGATGGAATCGTCTCTCGTTGCAGGGAGAGATCGCGCGTGCGAGTCTTCAGATACCGACGTCACTCATCGGCTTGTTTGCGGAAGTGCAGCAAGGGTTCTACGCTCAAGTGGTGTATGACGTGCTCCATCGTGTCCTGCCTCTGTTCCCTCAGTCGACGCTTGCCGCCGGTGTACGCTATGAGCTTGTGGACTTCGATGCGCGAGCACGCGGCGACCACGTGCAGCGACTGACGGTGGGGACCAACCTCCGACTCGTCCCCGACACGGTCATCAAGCTCGACTACCAGCACAACTGGATGTTCGACAGGCTGCGCAACGAAACACGCTCAGCCGTTATTCAGTTCGGCGTAGCGACGTACTTCTGAAGAGAAGGCCCGGAACGCCACGGCTCGCTTGCCTTGCACGGCATCCACCTCGTCGAAGACACGCGCTACTTCGTCCCCAGGTCTCTTCCCTCTTGCAGGAGCTTCTCGTACTCGTCCTTGTAGTGTTTAATGGCTTTGAAGATTGCCTCGGCGTACTGTTGTTGTCCTGCTTCGCTCTTGAGGAGGCGCTCATCTTCTCGGTTGGAGAGGTAAGCTGTTTCGATCAGCACGTTGGGCATGGAGGCGCCGACGAGGACGAGAAACCCTGCCTGGAGCACACCGTTGTTCGCCGTGGAGATATGACGATCCAGTTCGCGCGTGACCAACTCCGCGAAGCGTTCGCTTGCTTTCATGTGGGCGCTTTGCGCCATGGTCACGAGAATGAAGTTCTCGTCGGTCAGTTTCTGGTAGCGCTGCTCGTATCCTTCTTCCAACTCGATCACAGAGTTCTCGCGCTCGGCAATGGCGATGGCTTCGTCCGTGCGACCGGGACGCAACAGATACACCTCGAAACCGCGGCGAGGCGAGGGCTTGCGCGGCATCGCATTGCAGTGCACGCTGATGAACAGCTTTCCGTTCGCCTGATTGGCGATCTGTCCTCGGCGGTCCAGTTCTACGAACGTGTCGGTCTTTCGCGTGTACACCACTTTCACGTCTTTCAAGTTCTTCTCGATAAGCTTGCCGAGCTTGAGGACAATGCCCAGTGCAACATCCTTCTCCTTCACGCCCGTTATGCCGATCGTACCGGGGTCCTTGCCGCCGTGTCCGGCATCCAACACAATCACATCCAACTCATATCTCTTGCGGTGGTTCTCGAGGCCGGCGCGCATGTCGGTTTTCGTCCGGTCTTCTCTTGGCGGAGCGGGCTGTGTAGCCACTTCACGAATCGTGATGAGAAGATCGTTGGACGACTCAGCCCGCACAATTTCCGAAGCGGCGATGCGCCCCTCCAGTTTGAACGTCAGTTGCAGGGCCGTTGCGGACTGGATGGCGAGGATGCGTTTGACAAGACCGGTGGGCTTGATCGCATTCAGCGCAGCAATGTCGGCAGTGGCCCCGGGGAGGGTGACGTACAGCCAACCGTCCTGCTTCAGCAAACTCTCGTAGTCCTTCAACTCGCGTGCAACAGGCACGCGGATCAGCATCCCGTTGGTTTTCGGTTCAAGAACAAGTCGGGTGATATCGAAAGCCTGCCGTTGAAAAGCAGCCCGTCCGATTCTCAGTGTGTGTGTTTGAGCATGGTAGGTGACGGTGGTGCCGAGCAGGTGTTCAAAAATCGGTGGACAAGAAGCAATCGGGGCGTAATAGGCATTCTGTGAGAAGATGACATTGACGGGAAGTTGGTGCGTGGATTTCTGTCCTGTGGTCCCGATGATCACGGCGAAAGGATTATCGGCATAGAAGCGAGCCTCGCGTGCATGGAGTGAGAGGACAAGAACCCGCGTGGTACGATCGTCGTGAACTTTCAGCGAGCAGAGTCGGGCGACATCGTTGAGCGAGACGAAGACCGTTCCCTTCTGCCGGAGGCTGTTGAGGGTCGAGCTGCGTGCAGGCTGGTTCTCGAACAGAATCTTCACGACAGGAGGCTGCGCGTATAGAGATGAGAGGAGAAGGGGAAGAACGACCAGAGCCGACAAAGAACGCAAGCTCCTTGTCCGCAAGGCTGCCGTAACCTTTTCCCCCAATCGTCCTGTCACCACACCTACCGGTAGTTCGTGAATTGCACCGCGAACGCCAGGTCGGCGTTCTTCAACAAGGCGATCACCGCTTGCAGGTCATCTTTGCTCTTTCCGCTGACGCGTACCTGATCGTCCATGATCTGTGCTTGCACTTTGAGCTTTGCATCCTTGATCATCTTGACAAGCAAACGCGCATCGTCTTTCGTGATGCCGACGCGTAGTCGGATGATCTGGCGAACGGTGCCGCCGGCGGCAGGCTCCACCGATCCGTAGTCCAGCGCTTTGATCGGCACGCCGCGTTTGATCAGCTTGGTGTGCAGGATGTCCAGGACGCTCTTCAACTTGAATGCATCGTCGGAGACCACGGTCAGGTATTTCTCCTTCTGATGCAACTCAATGGAACTCTTGGAGCCTTTGAAGTCGTACCGCTGGCCGATTTCCTTGCGCGCTTGGTGTACGGCGTTGTCCACCTCCTGGAGGTTGACTTCGGAAACGATGTCGAAGCTGAACGTGCCTGCCATCGCTCACCGGAATTTCAACGTGAAGAGTGCACGGAGCAAAATCTTGACCAGCTCCCAGCGCGGATGCCTGGTGCTGAGCACAACGCTGTATTGAACGTCGCGCTGCTCCACACTGTCCTTCGTGCTGATGTGCACCGAAAGGGGATGCAAGCTCACTTCCACACCTCCGTCACTTTCTTGGTGATCCTGACATTGCGCTTGGAAAGCTCCTCGATCATCAGTTTGCCGGGCACGCAGAGTTCAGGCACGACCACACCGCGCTCGGTGATGATTCCCTGTGCCAGCATCTGTGCGACGATCGATGTCGGGAACGCGGTCGTGCGCATCATCGCGGTCATCTTGGTGGTATCATCATAATAATCGATGAATTCATACACAAGCGTTTTCTCCGCGGTGGTGGTTCTGCCGGTGATGGTTGCGCGCGCCAGCACAACGTCCTTGTCGCCGTAGTCGAGCTTCTTGCGCAGCAGGTCGGCGAAGAACTCCCGGTTCGTCTTGACGCTGCCGCCGACCATCATCGGCTCATTGGTGGCGAAGCCGAGGTCGAGCAACGTCTTGAACTTCTCGCAGTGTCCCTTGTAGCGGATGGTCTTGTAGTCGAGATTCTTCAGCTTGCCGGCAAAGACCTTCGTCAGGGTGGAAAGTCCGCCCGAGGTGTTGAACGCCTCGAGCGTGCCGAACGGCGGCGGAAACTCGATCTCCTCCAGTCCCGACATAGGATCAATTAACTTCAACTCTCCATCCTGAATCACCGTCGCCTTCTCGACATACTCGTTGATGAGTCCGTCCACGGAAAAGACAATCTGATAGTACAGCGGCGGCCTCGGACGTTGCGGCAGTCCCCCCACACGCAAGTGGATGGAATCGAGTTCGTCAAATTCCTTCGACCCTTCCATGGCGAGAATGTTGATCAATCCCGGGGCAAGCCCGCAGTTCGGAACAACCGTGATGTTCTTCTGTTTGGCTGCAGCATCGAGTGTCATTTGCTTTTCCACGACGTCGTTGTTGCCGCCGAGGTCGCACATCGAGACGCCGGCTTCGATGGCGGCTTTCGTGATGCTGAAGTTGACGGAATAGGAGACCGCGCTGATGACTGCTCCGCATCCTTCGATCAACTGAACCACATCCCGGTTGTTGTTGACGTCGATGCGGACGGGCTGCACGTTCGGGCCGATCGCGGCGGCCACGCTCTTCGCTTGCTGGATGTTGATGTCGGCAAGAATGATTTCGTCGTTCGGATTTCTCGTTGCAAGGTCGTAGGCAGCGGCACTGCCCATCATCCCCGCTCCCAAGACAGCATATTTCATGGTGTGCCTTTCGTCTTCATTTGAGGATTTCACCCGTCTCGCTGCTCCAGAAGAGCAGATCCAGCTCGTCCATCGGAATGCCGACGGCATCGGCAAAGCGCCGGAACTTTTGTTCGATAGCAAGATAACGCTTTGGCGTCAAAGTTTTCGGGACGGAGCGAAGAACGCGGTGCTTCTGCAAGTTCTTGAGAATATGTCTGTCAAGAATGGCGAGATTGCGATGCCCGATGTTCCGGAGGAAGTGCGATGCTTCCTTCCATCCCAGTCCTTTCACGTGCCGAACAAGCCATGCGCGAAGCTCGCCGGATGTCGATCCGTTGGTTAGGATAGGAAGAATGCTCGTGAACTGGCGCTGAACGTCCCTGATGCGCTGTGCTTTGGTGTTGTGGAAACGAATGTAGTGCTCGCGCCGTGCAAGGATGCGGGCAATCGCATCGGTGTCTTCCAGAGTACTCTCCGCTTTCAATCGTTCCACCGCCTTTGCCGCATTCATTGCGCTTGATTGCGGGGTGAGCAGACAGTAGATGAGTTCGTGGAAATACTCCCTCGGCTGCACGGCGGCAAACTCCTTGAGCCGCGCGCGTATCGCATCCTTCTGCGTTGCATAGTGCTTGTACAATGCATCAAGGTGGCGGTAGGAGGTCGTCATCGCTGCGTTGCCGGCTCCATTCATCCTCATGCTAACGAGACATACGTTGATGCGAGCGAGCCGTTGCCGTTGATGGAAATCAGACCGTCTCGCTCCAGCCCGCTCAGCAGCACGTTGAACCACTGTTCCTCGTGGTGTGAGAATTCGGGACGAACCGATCGTGCCAGAACATCGGCGCGCACTCGCCGTGTGCCGTTCGTGTTGCGCAGCAGCTCCACGATCCTTCCCCGGTAGATGCGGTTGGGAAGGGTATTCCTCTGCATGTGGTGTTGGACACGTTTGGCGGAAGCACGCAGCATACGGGCTCGCGATGCGCACCAGTCCGCTACCGGACACGCTTCGCAACGAGGACTGCGGGCAATGCACACCGTCGCTCCGAGGTCCATCAACGCTTGGTTCCACTCATACGCTCGGCGCTTCGGGAGCAATGTCTGAGAAAGGGTGGCGATTTCTGCAGCACTGCGCACCGAGCCGGGTGTCGGCATTCTCCAGAACAGCCGCGACAGGACGCGCTGCACATTGACGTCCACAACCGGAACCGGCTGGCCGTGAACAGAGCAAAGCAACGCATGAGCTGTGTACATGCCGATGCCGGGCAGTTTCAAAAGTTCGTCACGCCGGTTCGGCATCTTGCCTTTGTGATCGTTCAGGAGGATGCGGGCACATTCGTGCAGACGTACCGCGCGGTTGTTGTAGCCCATGCCCTGCCACGCGAGAATCACATCGCGGCGCCGTGCCGTGGCCAGTGCCCGCAACGTGGGAAAGCGACGAAGAAACAAGGGGTACTTTTCCAGCACGCGACGGACCTGCGTCTGCTGGAGCATGATTTCGGAGACAAGGATGCGATAGGGATGGGAGATGTCGCGCCAGGGGAGTGTTCGGCCGTGCCGTTTGTACCACGCAAGAATGGCGCGGACGACGTTACGCTGTTTGATCTGCCTCTGCATACTTCACGAGTCGCTCGATCGCTTCTCGGTTTCCCTCCAGAATGTCCATGCCCTGAAGTTGTCGCGGCGTTGTCCATTGAATCTGCTCGAACGCATGATTCACAGGCTCGCCCGAAAATTCTTTGACCAAAAAATAGAATACGCGGAACGCTCCGTCCCTTGCCGGAGTGTCCGTCCCCTCGGTGTACACCCACTCCTGTCGGAAGAACTGCTCCATGAGCCGCGGCTCGATGCCTAACTCTTCGCGTAGCTCTCTGAGCAGTGCGTGCTCGGGTGTTTCGCCCGACTCCAGCTTTCCGCCCGGAAACTCCCACTTGAGTGCATATCGTGCTGAGCGCTTTCGCTGGCAGGCGAGCACGTGCCCGTTCCGCAGGATGATGCCGACAGCCACTTCTCTCATGGCACTCAAAATACGTAAAAGGGGAGTGACTTCAAATGCGTCGGATGAATGAAGAGAACAGAAGGCGACGATGCAGTGTCCTCCTTGGCATCAACACATCTTACCTTCGGGTGTGGTTACTTCGAGCACGTAGAGGTACACCCCGCTCGCTGCGCGGAGACCGGCGTGCGTTGTGCCGTCGTAATGGACCACGTGTCGCCCCGGTGACTGTTGTTCCTTTCGGGCCGGCTCTTTCTGTTTTCCCGAAAACTCCGTATCCTTTCCTCACTCTCACACGGACTAAGGAATGAAGAGAAGACAAAAGGTCCACGTCATCACGATGGGCTGCGCGAAGAACGTCGTGGACTCGGAAAAGCTAATGGCGCAGCTTCAACTCAACGACATCGAGGTGACGCCAAGCATCGAGGAAGCCGACATCGCGGTTATCAATACCTGCGGGTTCATTGCCGCGGCGAAGGAAGAATCCATCGACATGATCCTTGCAAACGTCCGGCGCAAGTCCAAAGGCAAACTGAAGAAGGTGTACGCCATGGGATGCCTGACAGATCGCTACAAGGAGGAACTGCAGAAAGAGATCCCGGAAGTCGACAAGTTCTTCGGGTCCTCTCACCGCCTCGACGCCATTCTGCAGGAGCTGGGTGCCGACTACAGGTACGAACTGCTCGGTGAACGCATGTTGACCACACCGGCACATTTTGCCTACCTGAAGATTTCGGAGGGATGCGATAACCCGTGCGCGTTCTGTGCCATCCCGATCATGCGCGGGAGACACGTGAGCAGAGCGATGGAGGACATCGTTGACGAGGCGAAACGTCTTGCAACGCGAGGCGTCAAGGAACTGGTCGTCATCGGTCAGGACACGACCTACTATGGGCTCGACGTGTACGGCGCGCGCAAACTGCCCGAACTGTTGGAGCGCCTCGCCAATCTTCAAGGCATCGAATGGGTGCGCTTGATGTATGCCTTTCCTGCACGATTTCCCCGGGAAGCGTTGCGCGTTATGGCGCAGCATCCGCATATCTGTAAGTACCTCGACATGCCTGTCCAACATATTTCCGATGCAGTGCTCAAGTCGATGCGGCGCGGCATCTCAAGTCGTGCCTTGCGCGAGTTGCTGGAGGACATCCGCAGCGGCGTGCCCGGCATCGCCCTGCGGACCACGGTGATCGTGGGTTATCCGACAGAGACGCCAAAGGAATTCGACGAGTTGCTGCGGTTTGTGGAAGAAGTGAAATTCGACCGGCTCGGCGTCTTTACCTACTCGCAGGAAGAGGGAACTCTGGCCTATCCGCTGGGGGATCCTGTTTCTCAGAAAGAGAAGGCGCACCGCATGCGTTTGGTGATGGAACTGCAGCAGGCAATTTCCCGGGAACAGAATCAGAGGCTCATTGGCACCACGCAGCGTGTGTTGGTGGATGGACGTGAAGATGGCGTGTACATCGGACGAACCGAGCGAGATGCACCCGAGATCGACATGAATGTCCTGATTTCCGGTTGCGGAGAGATCGACGTGGGAGAATTCCTCGAAGTTGCAATTGAAAGCGCTTCTGAGTATGATGTTTATGGAAGTCCGGTCTCTGCGCGCCGGCAGTCCGAGATCCCGGCTCACGCCGGATCCCTCGCCCACCATCCTTCGCAGCAGGAGCGTCGCAGAACAAATCATGGTGCATATTAGCCATCGCCCGTCCTGAGAAGACGGAAGGAGGACGTTATGAAGATGCTGGCTATGCTGCTGCTGATGCTGGTCGGCGCCGCATCAGCAACGTACGGGCCATCTGTCGCCGAGCCAAGGCAGGTGGAGGTCAGGGGCATCAAGGAGGATGCACCGTTCGACGTAGATGCCATCAGTTTCGCGTCCGATTCGGCACATCTCAGCCGCCTGCACGTGTTCGCTGCCATCCCGTATGAACAACTGAGTTTTGTGAAAGAGGGGGACAACTTCGTTGCCTCCTACGAGTTTACCATCTCCATCTTCGATTCCCGGCAGGCGCTCGTGCTGGAGAAGCTCTACACCACCGACGTGAAGGCCACCACGTTTGAACAATCGGTTTCTTCGGCGGCGTTCAGTATCGAGCAGTTGCATTTCTCTCTTCCTCCGGGTGTGTATCGCATTGCTGTGGCCTGCCGCGACCGCGAAAGCCGCGTCACGCGGCGGGTGACGAAGCAGTTGACCATCTCCGACTACTCTCAACCGGGCTTCCAGCTCAGCGACATCATGCTTGTCAGCAAGCTGACGGAAAAGGACCGGAAGCGTGTGTTTACACCGAGCATTTCGCCGAATGTCGGCAACATTACCCCGCCCATGCACATTTTCTTTGAAGCGTACAACGAAGTACGTCCGGAATCTGTTCAGTTCATTACCACGATCTTCACCGACAAAAACCAGCAAGCTCTGAAAACGGATACGACGCTCGAATTGGTGAAGGGGCGCAACCAGGTGTTCCTGACGATTGATCAAACCTCGCTGCCGATCGGCGACTACAAGATGTATGTTCAAGCGTACCCCATGGGCAACACTCCGACCGGCCAGCCCCTGAGCACAACCAGTCGGTCGTTCGTTGTGCGCTGGAGTGCGTTGCCGAAGAGCATCAAGAATCTGGACCTCGCCATCGAACAGTTGGTGTACATTGCAAAAGAGAAAGAGCTGGACTATATCAAAGAAGCGCAAACCGTGGACGAGAAACAGAAGCGCTTTCTGGAGTTCTGGAAGAAGAAAGATCCCAATCCCAACACGGCGCGCAACGAAAAGATGGATGAATACTACGAGCGTGTCGAGTACGCCAACAGACACTTCAAACACTACACCGAAGGCTGGCGTACAGACATGGGGATGATCTACATTCTCTTCGGCGCGCCGAGCAACGTTGACCGCCATCCTTTCGACAGTAACGCGAAGCCGTACGAGGTGTGGTCGTACTTTGATCTGAACTACACGTTTGTGTTCGTCGATGAGACCGGCTTCGGCGATTATCGGCTGACGACACCCATCTGGGATGTATGGCAGCGGCCAAGGAATTGAGCACGACTTCTCGTGCGGGTTGACCTTCAGACGGACAATTTCTATACTGTTTGCATGAACGGCTCCCGCCTGAAACTGTTTCTGGTTGTTCTCTCCCTGCATCTTGCCGTCTGGTGCTGTTCGGCATGGGCGGCGACCATCCGCTCCATTGAAGTCCGCGGCAACACCGCGTTCACCGCACGCGAGCTTCTCGACCGGCTTTCCTCCAAACCGCAGCTTCCGTACAACGAGGCAGTAGCGTCCAACGATGCGCAGCGCGTGCGCGAGGCGTATCTGCGGCGGGGTTTTCTTGCCGCCGAGGTCGGACACGACGTTGTGTACGCCGACGACACCGCATACGTTGACGTTGTTTTCACCATTACCGAGGGGCGGCAGACCGTTATCGGCGCGATCGCCGTGCACGGCAACCAATACCTGCCCGCGGAGGAACTGCTCCGTCAGTTTGATTTGCGACCGGGCGGCACCCCGAATGAGTCTGTCCTCGAACGAGACCTTGAGAATCTGCTTCTTCGTTACGAACGCGCGGGCTATCCGTTTGCGCAGTGCAGGGTCGAACGACTGGTTGTGCGAGAGGGGAAGGAGGAGGATTCGCTCGACATCATCGTCGCGATCGACGAAGGGCCGCGCGTCACCATCGACGAGATCCGCGTCGAAGGCAACAGAGAAACCGACCCGGCGGTGGTTGTCCGCGAGACGCGCATTGCGGAAGGCGAGGTCTTCAATCCCACAAAAGTCGATGCTATCAAGTCGCGCTTAAAGCGGCTGAACATTTTCTCCGACGTCTCCGACCCGGAATTGTACGTGCGCAACGACCGGAATGGCCTGCTCATCAAAGTGCAGGAGGGCAGCACAAACACCTTCGATGGCGTTCTCGGCTACCTTCCCGGCCGAACAGCGGGTGAATCGGGCTACATCGCCGGGCTTGTTTCCCTTGCGATGAGGAATCTCTTCGGGACGGGCCGCAAGCTGAGTTTTCGCTGGGCACGGGAGGATCGCTTCTCGCAGGAGCTTGCTGTGCGGTATCTCGAACCGTGGGTATTCCAGCTTCCCGCGAATATCGGCGGCGGCTTTCTGCAGCGCCAACAGGACTCTTCGTACGTCCGTCGCGCCCTCGACGTGAAGGCTGAGCTGATGCTCTCGGAAGAACTTTCTCTTGCCGGGGTGTTCACGTCCGAAAGCATCATCCCCTCTGCACGCGACACGCTCTACAGCCGTGTGTTTCAAAGCTCCATTGTCTCGTTCGGCGGCGAGCTTGTGTACGACACGCGGGACGATGCCTACAGTCCGACAGCAGGTGCGCGCTACCGCACGGATTATCAGTACGGCAGAAAGCGATTCAGCAACGTGCCGGCAGCTCTCACCGGCCGGCTTCCGGCGCGTGTGTCCGTGCAGCGTTTCACGTTTGATCTCGATTTCTATCTTGCGACGTTCACACGTCAGGTGCTTGCCGTCGGCGTACATGGACGCGAGCTGCAGAGCGGACACCCTGAAGAAGGCGAGATGTTCCGCTTCGGCGGCAGTCGCTCGCTGCGCGGCTTTCGTGAGAACCAGTTCCTCGGGTCACGCATCGGCTGGACGAACACCGAGTACCGCTTCCTGCTCGCGCGGCGTTCCTTCTTCTATGGGTTCCTCGACGCCGGGTACTATCTGCGCCCTGCCGACGATGTCCGCGGCATTGGCAAAGCCGACGCGTTCAAGTACGGTTACGGCATCGGCGTGCAGGTGGAGACGGGATTGGGCGTGTTGGGAGTGAGCTTCGCCCTCGGTAGTGATACGCCCTCCTTCAGCAACGGCACGGTTCATTTTGGATTGATCAATGAGTTCTGACGTTGTGGCAACAGACATGCTCCTCGATCATCAATCCCTGACTTCGTCCCGGGAGGAGAAGGATTTCTTGCTGAAGATCGAGCGTGAGTATTGGCGGAGCGGGGCACTGCTCGTTGCCGGTGTGGACGAAGCCGGTCGCGGCCCACTGGCAGGTCCCGTTGTCGCCGCTGCGGTCATCTTTCAGCCCGAACATTGTGTTGAAGGGGTAAAGGATTCAAAGCTTCTCACTGCGGAAGAGCGCGACGATCTGTACGAGAAAATCGTCGCCGAAGCTTTTACCTACGGCGTCGGCATCGTTCACCACGATGTGATCGACCGGATCAACATCCTGCAAGCCACCTATCGGGCAATGCACGAAGCAATACGGCGGTTGTCCGTTGCCCCGTCGGTCCTCTTGGTGGATGGCAACCGGTTTCTCGATATCGGCATTCCCTATCGAACGATCGTTGACGGCGATGCGTTGAGTTTCTCGATTGCCGCTGCGTCCATCGTCGCAAAAGTCACACGCGATCGCTTGATGATGGCATACGACGCGCAATTTCCCGGTTATGGCTTCGGGCAGCACAAGGGCTATGCGACGCCCCAGCATCGGGAGGCCATTCAGCGACTGGGGTTGTGTGACATCCATCGGCGTTCGTTTGCCGACCTTTCACAACGTGAGCTGGAGTTTCTTGGCACCTCCTCAGGACGAGGTCCTCTGACGGAAGAACCATGAGCAAACACTCCACCAAAGATTCCGGCGACGAGGGTGAGGAGATCGCCCGGCAGCATCTTGTTGCACGCGGCCTGACCATTCTCCAGACGAAGTATCGGTATGGTAAAACGGGAGAGATTGACATCGTTGCCAGGGATGGCGACGTTCTCGTGTTTTGTGAAGTGAAGATGCGCAAGACCGACGAGTACGGCGACCCGGAGTTTGCCATTACCCCCAAGAAGCAAGCTCAAGTGCGGAGAGTTGCCCACGCCTACTTGTACGAGCACAATATTGATGATCAGGAGTGTCGTTTCGATGTCGTGGCCATCAAAAAGATCGGCGGGAAAACAGAGATCAACTACATTCCCCACGCATTCTAAATGCGCAGAACATCGTGGCGACCTGAACTCTTACTATCGGATGCCTTCGATATTGAGAAGAGAGGGACTTTGTCGAATCCACGCTCAACCCTCCCCTTCTCTTCCCAAGAGAAGGGGTTGGG
>CAZIKE010000022.1:0-35713 GCA_964539775.1 uncultured Chitinophagales bacterium | reverse complement strand
TGTCAATCCTGTTCATCCTGTCGAAATGTATTGAGCAAACAGAAGTGCTCACAAGCTCTCCAGCGCGTTCGTGTAGGGACACGGCGTGCCGTGTCCTGATTGCTGCGCATATATGTCGAATCAGGAGATTCAACCTACAAGGCCGTCGGGGCAACGCCCCGACGCCACAACACATCTCGGAGATGTGAACCCTGAAGAGGTTCGTGGTGGTCCCGTGGCACTCCGAACCTGTAACATTCATCAAACGCGTGACGTATCAAAGCCTGAACTTCCAGTCAACTTCATCTCATGTCACGATGCCATGGAGTTCTCCCCATGAAGAAGAAAAGCAAAGTCATGTTCTCGACCGCTGGTGTGCTCGCTCTGGTGGTCATTGCGCTGCTGTTTGTACTCGGGTCGAAAGATGGAGAAGACGAGCAACTGCCACGGGTCAGGGTTACGCGCGGAACCATTGTAGAAAAGGCGCTCGCGGTCGGCACTATCGAACCGGAGAACGAAATCTCCATCAAGTCCAAAGTCACCGGCGTGGTGAGCCGCATCTTCGCCGATGCGGGCACCTATGTGAAAGCAGGCCAGCCGTTGCTGGAAGTTCGGCCCGACCCCACGCCCTTAGAGCTTGCGGACGCCAAGCGCAACGTCGAGCTGGCGGAAGTGGAATTGAACACGGTGAGAAAAGAAAAAACCCGTCAGGAGTCGCTTGTTGCAAAGCAACTCATCTCGAACAAAGAGTACGAAGAGTTTCAGCGGCGATACGACGAAGCAGACCTGCGGCTGAAAATTGCCCGGGAGAAACTCGCACTGCTCGAAAGCGGAAGAGTACGCATCGGCGACAAGAACATCGAATCCATTATCAAGGCCCCCATTGACGGGTACGTGTTGAGCAAGACTGTGGAAGTAGGCGATCCCGTTACGCCGCTGACCTCGTTTCAGGAAGGCACGGTGCTCATGAAGATGGCAAACATGAACCGGCTCATCTTCAAAGGGACGGTTGATGAGATCGATGTTGGAAAACTGAAGGAGGGCATGGAGGTTGAGCTTAAAGTCGGTGCCCTGCCCCATGATACCGTGCGCGGCATGTTGAGCAAGATTTCGCTGAAGGCGGAGAAGAAAGAGCAGGCTACGGTATTTCCGATTGAGGTTGCCATCCCGAAGTCCAACAATGTTACACTGCGTGCCGGCTACTCGGCCAATGCGAACATCATCATTCGAAAAAAGGAAGACGTGCTGATGATCCCCGAGCGGGTCGTGACGTTCCGGAACGATTCGGCGTTTGTGCGCGTACCGAAACCCGGAGGCGTATCGGAGGAGCGCTTCATCACAACGGGGCTGAGCGACGCAATTCATATCGAGGTTGTCTCCGGCCTCAAGGAGGGCGATGAGGTTGAGGAGAAGCCCGTCAAGAAGATCGAGTGAGGTTTATGGAATTTGTACGCTAACAACATGAACCATCTGTTCACGACACTCTCCGAGTTCATCAACGACCTGCGGGCACAGAAGCTGCGGACGTTTCTCACGGTCTTCGGCATTGTCTGGGGCACGGTGGCAATCGTCGTTCTGCTTGCCTTCGGCATGGGATTCAAGCGACAGCTTTCCATCAACATGCACGGCATCGGCGAGAGTATCGCCATCATGTTTCCCGGCAGAACGACGAAAGTATGGCAGGGGTTCAACGCCGGCCGAGGCATACAACTCACGGAAGAAGATGTCCGCCTGCTGGCGCATCAGGTCGATGGGATATCGAGGATCAGCGCTGAGTATGCAGCCTATAGTCTGCCGGTGCGAGTCGGTGAGAACGTCATCAACACGCTCGTCGCAGGCGTCTATCCGGTATACGCCGAGATGCGCAACATCATCCCCGAACCAGGAGGTCGCTTCATCAACAAGCTGGATATGCGAGACCGCAAGCGTGTTGCTCTCATCGGTGATGAGGTGAAGCGCCTGCTGTTCGGCGAGGGAGAGGCAATCGGCAAAACGTTCTATGTCGGCACAGTACCCTTTATCGTGGTAGGCGTGATGCAGAAGAAAACCCAGAACTCTTCGTATAATCGCCGGGACCAGGACCGGGTGTTCATCCCAGCCTCGACGTTTGCTTCCGTGTACGGCGCATCCTCCGTCAACAACATCATCTACCAGCACAAAGACCCGCGCCTGGCCGAGCAGACCAACGACGAGGTACGTACTGTTCTCGGCAAGCGCCACAAGTTCGATCCGACCGACCGCGACGCCATCTGGATCTGGGACACGACGACGTTCGATAAGTTCATCTTCTACTTCTTCCTCGGCTTCAACATTTTCATGGGCTTGATCGGAAGCTTCACACTGGCTGTGGGCGGTATCGGTGTTGCCAACATCATGTTCATTGTCGTGCAAGAACGCATCAAGGAAATCGGCATCAAGCGCGCCGTGGGCGCGACAAGAAGGAACATTCTCTTCCAGTTCTTCATGGAGACCTTCTTCATCATCGCCATCGGCTCGGCCATCGGCTTCCTGATTGCCGCCGGCATCGCGGGAGGACTGCAATACATCCCGATCAAAGACTTTGTCGGCACACCGGAGATCTCCTGGCACGTTGCGGTGGCAACGTCCGGCGTTCTCTCCGCAATCGGTCTTGCGGCGGGGTTGCTTCCCGCACGCAGAGCCGCTAATCTCAATGTAGTTGACTGCTTGCGAGCATGAGTTATGGCTTTCGAGCTTCTGCGAGATTTTCTCCGTGACCTCACCACCCATCGCACACGTGCATTTCTTACGCTGCTGGCAGTTACCTGGGGAACCGTGGCGGTGGTGCTCCTGCTCTCCTTCGGCGAAGGACTCGGCACGCAAATGCTCAACGGCCTCCTCAACGCAGGCAACCGCATCATGATTTTGTATGGAGGCGAGACCGGCATGCAGTTCCAAGGCATGCCGAAGGGTCGCCGGATTCGCCTTGCGGCGGAGGATGTTGACCTGCTGAAGAACGCCGTTCCCGCCATCAGCATGATCAGTCCGCAGTACCGTAACTCCGTCACGCTCACGTACAGGAAGCACTCGACAACGACGGAGTGCGAAGGGGTTAATCCGTTATTCGAGGAAATGCGCCGCATGTATCCTGCGGCAGGTGGGCGTTTCCTCAACGGGGTGGATGTGGCCGAGCATCGGCGTGTCCTGGTGCTCGGCGCGGTGATCGCTCGCGAAATCTTTGGCGATGAGAGTCCCGTGGGCAAGCAGGTGCTGGTGGATGGCCTGCCCTTCACGGTCGTCGGTACGCTGCAGAAGAAAATCCAAACCAGCATGAACAACGGGCCCGACGATCAGCGCGCCATCATTCCCTACACCACCTTCCGCACCATGTATGGTCCAACCAACGTCAATTCGATTGTCGTCAGTCCGTTCAATCCCGCCCAACAGGAGGAGGTCAAGAAGGCAATCTTCCGAACACTTGCGCGCAAATATCATTTCCACCCTGATGATGAACGCACGTTGTACATCTGGGACTTCATCGAGAACGAAAAAATCAATCGCAAGATCAGCATCGGCGTCTCGATCTTTCTTGGTGCCGTCGGTTTCCTCACGCTCGTGATTGCCGGCGTCGGAGTCGCAAACGTGATGTATGTTGTGGTGAAAGAACGCACGCGGGAGATTGGAATCCGGATGGCGGTGGGCGCCAAGAAGAAGTACATTCTGTGGCAGTTCATGTTCGAGGCATTGCTCGTAGCGTTTCTTGGCGGGGCAATTGGTCTGCTCATTTCGTGGGGAGTCATCTCGGCCGTGAAGCTGGTCCCCTCCGACGACGGCCCAATGCAGTTCCTCGGCAAGCCCATCCTCTCGACGAGCATTATGCTGCTCACGACGGGGATTCTTGCATGCATCGGACTTCTTGCCGGTTTTTTCCCGGCGCGCAGGGCCACCTCGGTTGATCCTGTCGAATCTCTTCGGTACGAATGAGTTCTGCAGCGTCGGCCTTTGCGAAACACCTGAAGTTCTTCGAGCCGAATGCCGATATCTCCTACACGAGACTTCCCCCGGTTTTCACATTCGCATCACTACAAGGAGCTGGCATGTCTGGTAGCGGCAGTGCGGCTGCGCTCGGTGCCCTTACCTCTCCGTCGGTGGGCCAATTGCAGCAAAAGATCGCTGCGAAGGTCGTCATGGATCAGATGGAGAGCGAGGCTGAAATAACACGGAAGCTCGTGCAATCGGGCAGTGAGCTTGCGGCTTCGGCGGGTACCGGCACACGCGTCGACTTCAGAGCATGATCATGTTCTGAGAAACAAGGACAGGCGGTTCCGAAAGGATTCGAGGCCGCCTTTCCTGGCATGCTGTGGGGAAAGCGAACCATCGCCAGCGAATCAAAATTTCTGAGGCCTCAGCACCTCCACATCCGCAAGAAAAACAATCATGGCGTAATCCCGATAGTACGTCTTCATCAGATGCTCGGCAATCACGCGAGCGGTCGCTTCATCGCAGACGACCTCGATTCTGACATTCTTGTTGAGATCCCAATCTCCCTTTCGCGCTCCACGCGATCCCTCACCGCTTGCGCTCACTGATGTGTAGCCGTGCGCGCCAAGCTTCTTGATGTCCTCGATAACAAGCCGTTCGATATTTTCCTCGGTCACGATCGTGACTAACTTGCGTTTCTCCATACTGCCTCATCCCATAAGTGAATGCAGAGCAACAGCCATTCTGTAATACAGCGGAATGCCCACCACGAGATTGAACGGGAAGGTGATGCCGAGCGATGCCGTGATGTAGAGTGTGGGGTTGGCCTGCGGCACCGCAACGCGCATTGCAGCAGGCGCAGCAATGTATGATGCGCTTGCCGCTAAGGTCGCAAGCACCGTCGTTCCGCCGACGGAAAGCCCCGTCGCGATTCCGAGAACACACCCGAGAACACTGGAGATGATCGGCATGAGAATGCCGAAGGCGATCAAGAACGGACCAACCCGTTTCAAGTCGGCGAGACGATTGGAGGCGACCAATCCCATCTCAAGCAGAAAAAAGGCGAGAGCACCACGGAACAAATCCACAAACAGGAGTTTCACCGGCTGCAGGCCATGCGGCCCCAGAACGTATCCCACAATCAACCCAACGACGAGCAGATACAAACTCTTGCCGAGGAACACTTCGTGCATCACCGTGCCGAGCCGCAGCGGACCGCTGCTGGCCTTCCAGCGCGCAATGAAAATGCCGATAGCAATCGCGGGGATCTCCAGCAGCACCAGGAGCACGGTGACGAACTGCTCGTACGATGCTCCAAGCTGCGTCAGGAAACTCAACACCACGGCAAATGTGACCGCACTGACGGAACCGTAATGCGCCGCAATCGCCGCAGAGTCCGGGCGCGAAAACCTGCCCAATCGTCGCAGGATGAAATACGCGATGAAGGGAATGACCATCCCCAACACCACAGCGCCGACCGACGGAGAGACGACGCTGCTCAACGGTGCTTCTTTCAACTCTACTCCTCCTTTAAGCCCGATTGCCAGAAGCAG
Source organism: uncultured Chitinophagales bacterium (assembly GCA_964539775.1). Classification (GTDB taxonomy): domain Bacteria; phylum Bacteroidota; class Ignavibacteria; order UBA10030; family UBA6906; genus CAADGV01. Next base: position 30,242 of record CAZIKE010000022.1, on the reverse strand, counting down.
GTAGATGCTGAGTATTTCGTAGATCGCCTCGGGCAGGCGCAGGTCGGACTTTGCCACTCCGGCCATGAGGCCCGCAAGAAAAAACAGAACGACGGGGTCCAGCAGACTTTCTACCATGCTTCTTCCTGTGTGCGATTGGTGTTCATCGGACCAGAAGGTAATAGATTGCCGCGGCGGCAATCACTGCAAGGGCGCCGACGGTATAGTTAAACGTCTGATTGACGTTACAGGATGGCAGGCGCTTCTGTTCAACGTTCTGATCGTTCATGGTTTATCTCCTTCCCTTAGAAATATACACAATGTTTGCTCCATCGCACCACTGCAATCTGGAGGTTGGTGAAGACAGGGTTTGCCGACGGAGTAATCGGGAACATCAGGTTCTGGTTGTCGGAGTCGTGGTGCGGCAGCAGACACGCGTGACCGATCTCGTGTGCAGCAACATGGGACTGGTCGTTCGGCTTTGCTTCAACAACAACATAGTTGTGCGTGGAGGCAAAGCTGCAACCGTTGGTGTTGGCGGGAGTGACATCCTGTACAATGAAGACGATGATCTCTGCACCGTATCCGATGACACGGCGGAACCCGTCGGTGAATTTGCAGAGCGCTGAGGCAAACTCGAAGTACGAACCCGCCAGCCACCAATCGCTGAAGAATCCGCCAGCGTCGCAGCCCACAACAAGTCCGCCTTCCGGCGGCGCAATGTTCGTGCGGCAGATGCCGCTGAAGATTGCGTTGATGTTACACGTCCGGTCATAGAATTCAACCACCGCATCCACCTGACGCTGAATCTCCGCGTCGGGTACAATCTGGCGTCCACCGATCGAGGGGACGACGACGCCGAAGTACATCTTCTTCCGGAGGCGAAGACCGAGAAGCGACCCGATGAAATCCAGAATGCCGACGATTCGCCAGATCACCTCGGTCACCCAGTTGAGGACCGTGCGAATGATGCCCCCGATGATCGGTATGCTGAGAATGAGATTGACGATGAACCCCACAACATCCAGAACGAAGTTGACAACCTCGCACACGATACGGACGACCCATTTGCCGACCGTGACGACAACCCAACGGATGACCTTGACGAGAACCCATACAAGCCAGCAAAACCACTTGTTGCAGCAGAGACACCACCAGTTGCATTCCTGCTCGCGGCACCGCTGTTCCTGGCGTTGTTCCCATTCTTCGATCGGTTTCTCGATTTGTTCTTCTACCCATTCCTGGGTTTCGCGGCAGACTCTTCCCATGGCTCCTCCGGAGATGGTGAGTGATAAGATTGAAGTACGGTGGGGCGACGAATACGTGAGAAAGCATGACGGACAAGGCGAATCAGTTTCCAGCGCGCGTGTACCAGGCCCGCGGTTTTGCCGAGAACGCCGCCGGCTATTGTCATCGCTGCGAGGTTCAACCAGTGCCGGAGCGTAACATCTTCGAGCGCCCCGCCGGAGAGGAAGTAGTACACGATCGAGCCTGCTGCACTCAACGCCATGAGCATTGAGCCGACGTTGCATCCGCAGGCACTCATAGCATCATTCAATAGAATGGTGAGGCGCTCGTTTTCTTGTCGGTCGAGGAGAGGATGGCGAAATTCATAGCTGCGGTCGTCGGGACCGAGGAACGGCGTATGCACGCGTGCACGAAGCTGGAGGAGGTCGGCATCCGTTGCGATGACAGGCATGCTCTGCTCGGTTGAGGGAAGCGAATGAACAGATGATTGGCCCGTGGATGACAATCGTGATACTCACATCATCCGCTGTTGAGCCGCTCCATTGTACCCAATATGGAGGGCTTAAGCAAGGGGGATGACCTCCCCCCCGCGAGAAGCTTGTCGTGCTCATGGGTCTCTCCATCTCGTCTCCCGCTCCTGTCTGGTCTCCTGTACGCAAGGAGAGCGTTTCTACTTTATCACGTTCAACCCCTTTTGTACAAGCGTGTCACCCGGGCTAAGCATCAACGCCGTTGTGAGCAGTTGAGTTGCCTTTTGCCTGTTGCCGAGGTAGTAGTAGGTCCAGCCAAGCGAGACGTTCGGTTCGTAGCTGCCGGGGTACTGCGTGAAGGCCTTTTCGAGGTAGGCTCGTGCTTCAGCGTAAAGCCCACGGTTGAGGTAAATCTGTCCGAGTCGCAGGTTAGCCGTATAGTTTTCGGGATCGAGCTTCAGCACCTGAGTGTATGCTGCCGCTACCCCTTCCCAATCTCCTTGCGCTGAAAGGGGATATGTCTTTCCCAGCAGCGCCTCGATGGCCTTGCCCCCGCTCATGGCAAGTGCTTGAGAATAAAACCGGTTGGACTTTTCGTAGTTGCGGGCGAGATAGTGGAGCCAACCGAGACGGAGGTTCAACAGATAATCATCCTTGTATTCTTTGATTACCGCATCGAGCGCTTCTATCGCTTTTGCATAGTTGCCCGAAGCCTCCAGTGTCAGCGACTCGTGAAATGCATCCACCTTCGACGGCTTCTTTTGCGACAGGAGCTGTGTGCCGATAATCATCAGCAGGACAGTGATGACGGCAAAACTGATGGCGACGTATTTCTTCATGGCGATGTCTCCTCAATGGTCATTGCATGTGCTTCAAATGTTGTTTCGTCGGGACGGCGAACGGTGATGCTCTTGAGTGCACCTTCAGAGCTGACCACCAGCTGCGCATTCCAGATTCTTGTGTATAATCGAAACAGTCCCAGCCCCCGTAGCGTGATCGTGTTGCTGATGATGAAGTCATTGCTTTCTTGTTCCTTCTCGGTGAACGTAAACACCGCGCTTGCTTTCATCTGTGGAGCAAAGATGAGCAAAAGCTCGGACAGATAACGAATCGGGCCTGCTATCAGTTTCGAAATCGGGTACTCATCGTTCCAAACGAGATTCGGCTCGTAGGCCATGGGCACTTGCAGTGCTGCGAGATAGAAGTGATAGAGTGCCGAGCGGCGCTGGCCGGTGAAGTTCGTCAAATACACTACCTTGCCCACCATCGCCACGGTAACCGTTGCATTGCGTGATGATTCGATGTAGAGTGTGTTGTAGATATCCACCTTCACTTCCCATGCTTCGGTGAACGCTTCGGTACCGAGTTTGCATTCGAAGACAAACCTGTCTCCCAACGTGAAATCGAATGCCCGCTGGATGATTCTGTGCACGCCAACGTTTTGCACGCGCATGCCTTCTTGAGGATAATCGAATGCATGCAGGACAAACGTCTTGTTCTCTCTTCGCTCGAGGTATTGTCCGATCGGGTACGCAAGCGTCGTATCACCCAACTTATCGGTCTGCTGGAATTGGAAATGCAGATGCGGCGTCGGGGATCTCCCGCTGTTGCCGCACTGCCCGATGGTCTCCCCTTTCCTCACCTTATCCCCGACGGCAACGGGGATGGACAGCGGCTCCAGGTGTGAGCACGACGAGAAGAGGCCGTTCCCGTGGTCCAGGATGATTGTGTTGCCCCAATTGGCCTTCAAGTTGGTTTCGCCGACGGGATTGTTCGGCACGCTGTCAACGACCCGTACGACAGTGCCATCCAACGGCGCAACGACGGGGAGTTTATAGCAAAAGTAGTCTTTCAAGGATGCGCCGTCCCCGTTGCACTCATTGTTCTGTTCATCCATCACGACAAAATCCCATGCAAAGCGCCACTTGTCCTTGTGCGTAACTTCGCCGTTGGGACCTTGCGACACATACCACTCGCCGAAAAAGGGAAGCTCGGGCACGTGGGCCTTAAAGTTCTCGAAGCGCGACACTCGGTTGTGATGATAGTAGTAATTTTCTTCCGGCGTGCCGGGGAGGAAGTACAGCAGCACAAGCTCGCTCTGCTCACGACGGAACTTGAGGCTGTACAGGACCGTGAGGACCGTGAAATTGAACGGCAGCACCAGGACGGGAAGACGTACCGGCGCAAGAAGCTGTACGAAGAAGCCTGCGAGTATCACCACCATGACGGCGGAGATGACGGTCAGCAGCAGCGACTTGCGTGAGGGAATAATAAGGTTGCCGCCAAGGGCAAATGCCGTGAGGATGGCGTTGAAGCCCGCAAGCACCGGAAAGAGATCATTCCCCTCAGCGAACAGCAGAGAAGTGGTGACATGTGCCGCAAGGAACCCGACGATGCTGAGGATGAACATGACGCGCGAGAGAACAAGTAACCCAACGGCAAACAACATTCCCACCACGGCGTCGGGCTGAAAGAGAATGAGAGCAAGCGACTTAAAGTATGAAACAGCCGCCTGTGGAAGTGCAGAGGCAATCTCCGGAAATGCCGCTGCGTGCTGCGCAGGCTCGATGCTGTCGAAGTTCGCGAGAAAGATGACGAACATGTAAAGCGTCAGGACAAACGGCAGACTCAATCCCGGCAGATTGAACATCGAGGCAAACAGATGCTCAAGCACCGCAGAGACGAAGAAGGTGATGACGATAAACATCACCACCAAGAGCAGAAGGAAGAACGTCAGCTCGAAGTAGTATGCCGCTGCAGCACCGAACAGGATGCCGTTAAACCCGTAGAAGCCGCTGCGGATTTTGGCTTCATCGAACTTGAGAACGTACGCCACCAGGTTGGCAATGATGACTCCGAGAAGCGCTACCAGTCCCAGGAGAGGGATGGCAAACGTCCCCAGGAGGATCACACCGCCCAACCACCGGCGGTTGGAGAAGAAAATCTGTGCGTAGCTGTACAGTATGGAGTCGAGGAACAGCGTCATGCCTGTCAGTCAGCTTTCGGGGTGAGTCTGGCGGGCAGCAGTTCACGATCGAGGATGTACTCCAGCGTCTCCGATTTGCGGATTAGCTCCACGGTTCCGTCCTCCATCACCATCACGACGTTGGGGCGATAGGTGATGAACTGCATCCACTGGGTGACGTTGTACGCCCCAACGTTATGCAGAACGAGCCTGTCGCCTTGCTTCAGCGTAGGAAGGAGAATACCGTCGCGCAGCACGTCGATGTTCATGCACAGCGGTCCGTAGAGTACTGCGTCTTCGGTATGAACGCTCGCAGGCTGTGCGGGCGACACCTTATGCTTGTACCAAAAGCTGGTGAACAAGAGGTTGACCCCGGCATCCACGATGACTGCACGACGCCCGGTCGAAAGACGCTTGTTTGCTATGACGGACGTGATGAGATAGCCTGCGTTGTCGATAAGGGCGCGGCCTGTCTCGAGAATCAGCATCGGCAGGTCTTCCGGTTTCAGGGAAAGCTGGAAAAGTCCAGACGTGATGGCATCGGCGTATTGCTCGATGGAGGGGACGACCTCCTCCGCGGGAAGATACTGCCCGATCAGCGTATTGTGCGAAGCGAACCCGCCGCCGAGATCAATGTAGTCGAGGTGAAGGTCGAACTCATCGTTGATGGCCCTGGCAAGCGTCGCAAGCTTCGTTGCGGCGATCCGGTAGGCTTCCGCCGTCATCATGTACGTCCCGATGTGCGTGTGCAACCCTACGAGCTTCAGGTTCCTGTTGGCCACGATCCGCTTGATGGCCTGCCAGGCTTCTCCGTTTTCGTAGTTGAAGCCGAACCGATCCCACAACGGGTATACGCCAACATCCATGTTCACGCGGATTGCAACATGGGCCTTGATGCCCAGCCGGTCGGTGATCTCGACAATGCTGTACAGCTCATCGAAATGGTCAATGTGGAGCTTGCTTCCTTCTGTAATTGCCTTTGTGAGGGCTTCAACGCTCTTGTCCGGGCCGTTGAACAGAATGTGTTCGGCAGGAATACCGAGACGCCGCGCTTTCTCGTACTCAAATGCCGACACGACCTCCGCCCACGAGCCTTCCTGATGGAACACCGAACAGACAGCATCGAGATAGTTGGTCTTGTACGACCATGCAAACTGCACGTTCGGGTAGCGGTTCTTGAAGACACGATAGGCGGTGCGCTGGTTTGAGCGAATCGTGCTTTCGGAAAAGACAAACAACGGTGAGCCGAACTTCTCGACGAGTGACGAAACGGTAATGCCGTCAATGGATTCAAGCGCCGACACTGCAGGTCCGCTTCCGAATTTATTCATGATGCCTGACTGCAACTTGGTCACGACGGGACGCTCGTAGGGTTTCTTCTCGGCCATGACTAGCGTTCTCCTCCAATAGCAAGTTTTTCGAACTCATTGATTGATGTGATATGATCCCATGAATATCGGATGAAGATGGTGCCAACCTTGTACTCCGTGAAGGGCTCCACCTCTTCGCCGCATGCCAGTCTGACGAGCGCGTACGGAAGGTTCTGCCCGGCTGCGGTGGCAAGGTACACCCACGCGGGGAAGCGGGGATTAATCTCGAGGAGATAATACTCGTTCGTCTCTTTCGACTTCACGAACTCTAACTCCATGCCGCTCCGCCAGCACAGTTCTCGTATCACTGTTTGTGCAAGGGAGATCAGCGTTCTGTCATCCACCGTAACGCCTGACCACCCCTTCCCTTTGTCGGTGATGTACAGCTTGCGCATGGCAACCGCACCGATCGTCTCGCCCGTGCCGTCGCCAAGGGCTGCCACGTTGAATTCGTCGCCTCCAATGTACTCCTGCACGATGATCGGAAGCCCCCATTTCATTCGGAGCCTGTCGAATGCTGCGGTGACGTCGTTGAAGTTGTGCGCAATGTATGCTTCGTAGAAAATCCCTTTGATGACCACAGGATAGGAAAACTTATCGGGAATCCGGTAGAGATCCTGCATCGTGGAGACGAGGATGTTCTCAGGGACCTTGATGTTATGCGACGTGCAGAAGTCGAACAGCTTGTCCTTCGCCCGTACGGTCAGTTGATCGAACGTGGGAAGGAACATGCGTATGCCCAATGCGTGCAACCGCTCACTCAGCTTCACAAATCCGAACAACTCCGAGTCGAGTGTAGGGATGATAACGTCGATCTTCTCGCGTTCATGGATAGCACTCAGCCGCTGGTACAAAGGCTCGAGTCCGCTGGAGGGATAGGGGATGAGATAGCTGTGCGCCGCAACGTTGTCGAGGTAGATGCCCGGCTCCAGCGCGTCGTACGCCAGACCGATGATCGTGCCTGAAAAGCCGGCGACCTCACGAATGCTGCGAATGACCGGAACACCCGGTCCGGGGTTATCGGTTGCGTTCAGTCCGGTGACGGCAATCTTCATCGGGCAGTGACCAGGTTATAGTGTTTCAGCAGTGCGAGGTAGTCCTCGATGTCCCGATCCACTGTCGTGCTATTGGTGTTGTAGTCGGCGAGGATTTTCTCCTTGATGGCGGAGAGTGGCATTCCCTCTTTCAGCATCAAGAACACTTCCTTGCCGATAGGATTGAGCGTAAACGTTTCGCCCGTTGCGGCATTGAACAAGAACCCGGAGTCGCTCACCGCCAGAGTCTCCGGCACACTAAAATGACTTCCGCTTTCCATGTATCGATGATGAGTCCTTGTGATTGAGATTCTTGTGGTAATTCTTGATCTTCACTCATGAGCTTGAACCCGCCCGCACAACGTAACGCCACTGCCGACCTGCTCAAGGGTGTTGCCGTCGTTCTCATGATTCAAGTGCACATCATCGAGCAGTTTGCCACAGAGGAACTTCTCCACAGCACGATCGGCAGAGTTTCTCTGTTCCTCGGAGGCCCGCCGGCTGCGCCGGTGTTCCTTACCGTGATGGGCTACTTTGCCATCAACTCCTCGCGGACGTTTGGCGCGCATGTTCAACGAGGGCTTTACCTCATCGGGGGCGGATTGCTGCTTAATCTTGGACTCAACGCCAATCTCCTCTATTCCATTGCCATTGGCCGATTCAATCTCGACCCGCTTGCATTCGTGCTGGGGGCCGATATTCTCCCCCTTGCGGGGTTAAGTGTCATCGTCCTTGCACTTCTGGTCAACGCAGTGGGGCACCACCCGCTCATATTGCTTGCCGGTGCTCTTCTTGCCGCTGCGATTGCTCCGCTGCTCTCGGATCTCGGGGCGGAGTCTGCGCTTCGATACATTGTTCCGTTCCTCTGGGGCCGTCAATGGTGGTCGTACTTCCCCCTGTTTCCCTGGCTGAGCTATGTGCTGCTGGGCGCTGCCTTCGGGGTGAGTCGCCGCGCTCACGATCAACACTTCCTGCTTGCTTCACGTTCGCGCTCGATACTGACGGCCGCCGTTGCGATGATGCTTGTTGCTACTGCGCCATTTGTTCTTCCCGACATTGTTGAGCTGCCGAGCTACTACCATCACGGCCTCGGCCTCATGCTCTGGATTGCCGCATTCCTCGTTGTGTGGACACTGTTTGCCGACTCTTTCGAGCGTCTCGCCGGAGGAACGGCGCCGCTGCGCTATCTCAAATGGCTCGGGCGCAACGTAACTACCGCCTACGTCATCCAGTGGCTGCTGATCGGCAACATTGCGACCGCGTTGTACCGTACACAAAATCTCGCGCAGGCAACTCTCTGGTTCATCGGAATTCTCGTCGCAACCAGTGTCCTGACAGCCACATTCCGATCAATCAAAAGATCGCTCGTCAACGCACCAGCATGAACTTCCTTATGTCCACTCTGTCACGCCATTGCAGGCGGCCGAAGTACACTCCGCTCGACAATCCTTTCGCATTCCAGCCCACATCATAGCTGCCAGCCTGCATCTGATCGTTCACAAGACTCGTTACTTCTCTTCCCGCCGCATCGTACACCTTCAAGGTGACGAAGCCCGGTCCGGGAATCTCGAACCGGATCCTGGTTGCCGGATTTCCGCCCAAAGCGGATCCCTGCCCGTCCGGCAGGCGGGCGCCTCTGGCGGAGAATGGATTAGGGTAGTTCCCTCTCAAACCAAAGCGTAACGGCACGGCCTGTGCCTCAGCAATATCGGTCGGAATCTGTTCGATGACCATCAGAATCGGTTTGTCCCTTGCGAAGCTGGCCGAAGCAATCACGATATCGGCCCTGCCGTCGCTGTCGAAATCTCCAACAGCCACCTTTGAGGGTCTCAGCCATCCCTGATCGGATCCGGGCGTGCGCTGGTCTGTTGTGTCATCCTGATAGACCAGGGCGCGTGCATAGCTCTGCGGACTCGTCACGGGTCCTGATGTGTACTTCCACTGAAATACTGCCTCGTGATACCTTCCTGCCAGATACAACTCAGGAATTCCATTGCCGTCCATATCTCCTTTCGTCGCGCCTGCAATTCCGCGCAGCGGATTGTATTGGCCCAGCAACGTGAAGTTTGTTCGTGTAATCAGACTGACATCGCCGGGGTTTGTCATCACATACACCCGGCCTGTTGCAGTGCCGATGTACAGCTCGTTGGTGGAGTTGTTGTCGAAGTTTGCCTCGACGAATCCCATGTTCGAGAAGTCAATCGTTGTGTCGATCTGAGCGATGCTGGCAGCCCTGACGAAGCCATCGGGCGAACCGGTGTTCTCGTACAGCGCAATGTGCAGCCAATCCCATCCCACGGCAACAATCTCCTTACGGCCGTCACGATCAAGATCGGTGGCCTGTAACGCATAGCCTACGTAGGCAAATGTCGTCGTATCGGTGTACTCGATGTTCCACACGGGGTTGGTGAACGTCGAGCCAACGGCGAGGGAGAATATCATGAAACGGCTCTTGGGAATGGAGAACCGCTCAATCAACGACACCGCCACCTCATCACGACTATCGTTATCACAATCGGCGGCAATGATTGCCGTGCCCTCGTCGAAGGCACCGGGAAGGTTCAGGTTCCACGTTGCTGTTGGCACCGCGGGAAACCCGTTGTCGCTTCCGTTCCATTCGAACACGTAGAAACCATGATACGTCGAGTCGTACGGGTCAATAAGACAGAGAATTTCCTGCCTTCCATTCCCATCGAGGTCCCCGACAGTAACGGCACTGTAGTCGTTTGTATATGGGTAGAAAGAATAACTCCAGATCAATTCGTAGTTGTTGTTGCCCGCCGCTTCGTACAGATAGACGCTGTTATGGTAGATGCCGCTCCATGCCGAGGTGACAAGAAACTCCTTCTTGCTGTCACGATCGAGATCAAGCCCAGACGCGACCATCGACCACACGATGCTGTTGGGATAGAGACCGCCCGAATCCCATGGCACAGTCCGCCACACCGGCGCGAACTGGTGTTGCGATTGTGCCGGCGCAGCAAAGAGTATCAAGAGTGATAGAAAAGTGACACGCGGGACACATGATTTCATGGTCATTCCTGATCCTCGTGTGTGAGATGTTAGAAGACGGCACGGATGCCGACGGAGCCGTATTTCACACTATATTCATCGAATACAACATAGTCGAATGCCGGTATCAGATAGAAGCCGCCGGCAATGTGCACAATGCCTTTGATGATGAATCCCCCTGTTTGCACAGAGCGTTGATTGTACACAATCAACGCTTCGTCATCAAAGTAGAAGCCTCGCCGTCCCATGTCGCCTGTAGCGACGATGTAGCTGTCGTTGCCGAGCGGTATGCTGACCGCTTGCCGGAACGAAAGGAGGCGAGGCAACCACGTGGCGTCAGTGAGAATTGCGCTCGATGTTAGCCAGATTCCCGCTCCAACGTCGAACGAGTGCATTGCCCGGTACGATCCCGACGCAACCTTGCCTGCAGACAACGAAAGCGTGAATGACGTCCCAACGAGTTGGAAAGGAGAGAGCCAGTAACTGACGCCTGCACCTGCCCAGTGAAACTCAGCGGGATTTGAGTAGAACTGAATCTCACCCTCATTCAAATACGCGTAGTGTGCCGCTGCAGAAAGCCTCTCTGTCAGAAACCACGATCCCCGTCCGACCAGGAAATGCTGGGTGTAGTACTTTCCACCCGCGTCATTTCTTGCAAGCCAGAGGGTTGCGTAACCGAGCGTGTAGTAGTCACGCCAGTTCCGTGACAGAGTAACGTACCCACTCAATGTGCGGGAGTCGGTGTCGGTAGTGTATCTTCCCAGTACACCGTAGGCGGAGGCGACCACATGCCACCGGGAGGGGAGGGACACGAGGGCAGATGGTTCGATTGAGGTAGTGCTTAACGTAGAATCTTCCGCACGGGCGGCGCGACCGAACAAGAGAGCCAGGAGCCCAGCGATGTGTAACGTCTTCATTGCTCGAATATGTGTACTCAGTGATTTCTGATTTTGCATCGCGAAGGAACGCCGGTTGCCGAAGCAACGGACTGAAGCCCCCATGCAGCATGCTGATTTGTCTGCTGTCAGGACATACGCTATGCCACAGCAAGATCGTGAAATTAGGCCATATTGTCGAGTTTCTCAACAGTAAGTAGGAGAATCTCCTTCGCAAGTGCAAGAATGAAATTCAGAAATGGAACAGGGATTCTACGCAAACCCTCACTCACGAATTGTCACGAGGTGACACCGATGCGCTGCAATTGAATTCCTCTCCCAATTCCTTTATCATATCGAATGATAATTCTTGAACTTGCCGCGCATTTCTTGAGCAGCAGTGGCAGATTCGTTGCTCAGAATTGATGTATATGCCTAAACATTCTTCCGCACAGCCAACATTTGCGTTCCATCCAGACGAGCCTGCCGTTACGGGACAGGAAAAGATTGTCATCCGCGGTGCACGCGTTCACAATCTCAAGAACATCGATGTTGACATCCCCCGCGAGAAACTCGTCGTCATCACGGGCCTCTCCGGCTCGGGCAAGTCGAGCCTTGCGTTCGACACGATCTATGCGGAAGGCCAGCGGCGCTACGTCGAAAGCCTCTCCGCCTACGCACGGCAGTTCCTCGATGTGATGGAACGGCCCGATGTGGATTACATCGAAGGCTTAAGCCCTGCTATTTCCATCGAACAGAAAACCGTCAGCAACAATCCCCGTTCAACCGTCGGAACGGTCACGGAGATCTACGACTACCTTCGTCTACTGTTTGCCCGCGTGGGCACGCAGTACTGCTACAACTGCAATCGTCCGGTGACCAAGCAAGCGACGGATCAGATTATCGACAGCATCATGAAGCTGCCGGAGGGGACAAAGGTGCACATCCTCGCGCCCGTGGTGAAGGGAAGGAAAGGGCACTACCGCGAGCTGTTTGAAGAGATCGTGAAGGATGGGTTCCTGCGGGTGCGCGTGGATGGGACGGTCAAGGAAATTACCAAGGGCATGCAGGTTGATCGCTACAAAGTGCACAATATCGAGATCGTTGTCGATAGAATTGTGGTGAAGAAAGACGCCCGCGCTCGCATCGCCGATTCCGTTGAGGTGGCCTTGCGCTTCGGCGGCGGTGTGGTAATTGCGAACGTGGAGCGGAGCCCGCAGGATGCTGTTCCGCCTCCTCCTAACAAACGAAGTCGTGGAAAAACGAAGGCGCACTTCATGACTTCGGCAGCGGGCGAAGACATTCTCTTTAGCAAACATCTCTCCTGCTCCTACTGCAACATCAGCTACGAAGAGCCGGCGCCAAACTCGTTTTCGTTCAATTCGCCGTACGGTTCCTGTCCGGCATGCGATGGGTTGGGAGAGATCAAAGAACTGGATCTCGCGCTCATCATTCCCGACCCGTCACTGACCCTGAACGAAGAGGGACTTGCGCCGCTGGGCAAGCCCCGGCAAACCTGGGCGTGGAGCCAGATCCGCGCCGTCGCGAAAAGGTACGGCTTCGACTTCGACACGCCTCTTGCGAAGCTGCCCAAGAAAGTTCGGGACGTGCTGCTGCACGGCGCTGGCGACGAGAAGTTCGACATCGAGTACCGTTATCAGAACGGACGAACGGTTACCTACAAGCACCGCTTCAACGGTGTACTGGACATGCTGAAACACTATTACGACGATGCCAGCTCCAATAACATCCGTGAGTGGGTAGAGTCCTACATGTCCACCAAAGCCTGCCCGGCCTGTGGCGGCGGCAGACTGAAGAAAGAGAGCCTTGCTGTAAAGCTGCAGGACGCGGCAACGAAGCAGACGTTCAACATCCGCGACGTCGTTTCGCTCACCATCGGCGAGGCGGCAGAGTTTTTCCGGAAGCTGAAGCTCACCGAGCGGCAGATGCTGATTGCCAACCAGATTCTGAAAGAGATTCGCCAACGCCTCGAGTTCTTGTTGAACGTAGGCCTGGACTACCTCACACTCGACCGCTCGGCGCGCACACTCTCCGGCGGCGAGGGACAGCGCATCCGCCTGGCGACGCAGATCGGCTCGCAGCTCGTCGGTGTCCTGTACATCCTCGATGAGCCGAGCATCGGGCTGCATCAACGGGACAACATCAAGCTCATCGATTCGCTGAAGGCGTTGCGCGACCTCGGCAACACCGTGATTGTGGTGGAACATGACAAGGAGATGATCGAGAACGCCGATTTCGTTCTGGACCTCGGACCCGGAGCGGGCGAGCACGGCGGCCATGTCGTTACGTGCGGTCATCCGACGAAATTGGAACTGCGCAACGACACGATCCGCTCGAACGGCAACAGCGTGTTCGACTCGGTGTCCTACACTGCACACTATCTGTTTGGGAAGAGAACGATCGACGTCCCCTCCACGCGCCGCACCGGCAACGGCACGTTCATCACATTAGAGGGTGCACGCGGCAACAACCTCCGCAATGTCACCCTGAACATCCCGCTCGGTACGTTCATCTGCGTCACGGGCGTCAGCGGGTCGGGCAAGTCCTCACTCATCAGCGAGACACTCTATCCCATCCTCGCCAGAAAGTTCTATCAGTCCAAGCTCGTCCCTCTTCCTTACAAAAAGATTGACGGCGTGAAGAACATCGACAAGGTGATCGACATTGACCAATCACCCATCGGCCGAACGCCGCGCTCGAATCCCGCCACGTACACGGGAACATTCACTCTGATACGAGATCTGTTCACCCAACTTCCGGAAGCGAAAATCCGCGGCTACAAAGCCGGACGCTTCAGCTTTAATGTTGCAGGCGGACGGTGCGAGAACTGCGAAGGCGACGGCGTCAAGAAGATCGAGATGAACTTCCTGCCGGACGTGTACGTGCTGTGCGACGTGTGCCACGGCAAGCGCTACAACCGTGAGACGCTGCAAGTGTTGTACAAAGGCAAGTCCATTGCCGACGTGTTGGACATGACGGTCTCGGAAGCGGTGGAGTTCTTCAGCGAGATTCCGGGCTTGCAGCGCAAGCTCTCCACGCTGAATGATGTGGGTCTGGGCTACATCCGTCTGGGTCAGCAAGCAACCACGCTGAGCGGCGGCGAGGCCCAGCGGGTGAAACTCTCCACCGAGCTGTCGAAGATTGGAACGGGCAACACACTCTACATCCTCGACGAACCAACAACGGGACTCCACTTCGAAGACATTCGCATGCTCTTAAGCGTGCTGAACCGTTTAGTGGAGAAAGGCAACACGGTGATCGTCATTGAACACAACCTCGACGTGATCAAAACTGCCGACTGGGTGATCGACCTCGGTCCCGGCGGCGGCAAAGCGGGCGGCGAGATTGTTGCTGAAGGAACGCCCGAAGACGTTGCCCGCGCACGGAACTCCGTGACGGGGGAGTTCTTGAGGAAGGAGTTGAGGATGGTGTGAGTGCTGTTGCAATCCCGCCAGCTTCATCACGCGCAACACTGTACCTCACACTCACTTCGTGAACAAATGCCTTTCCTTGACTTTCGTTGGGAATTCCGTTAGATTTTTGTGCCAATTCTACGTAGTTGGCATTTACTTTTTGTGCGATAGGGAGATTCCAACCTTTGGCTCAGGGTCCTCAGCAAGCGACGGGCGACGACAAGAAACTGCAGGATGCTTTGAAAAGCAGCGGAGAAATCCCGCAGCACATTGCCATTATCATGGATGGGAACGGGCGCTGGGCAAAGCGTCGCGGGTTGCCGCGCATTGCCGGACATAACGAAGGTGTGGAATCCGTGCGCGACACAGTGGAAGCCTGCGGCCAGCTCGGCGTGCAGTATCTCACCCTCTACGCGTTCTCCACCGAAAACTGGAAGCGCCCCGAGGAGGAAGTTTCCCTGCTGATGCGCCTGTTGCTGCGCGCACTCAAAGACGAGACCGATCGGCTGCACCAAAACAACGTGCGCATCCAGGCCATCGGCGACATCGCACGGCTCCCGCAGGAAGTGCAGAATGAGCTGTTGGACGATATTGCGAGGACACAGAACAACACAGGCCTCACACTCATTCTCGCCCTCAGCTACAGCGGCAGATGGGACATTACGCAAGCCGTCAAGCGCATCGTGTGTGAGGCACAGGAGGGGAAGCTCTCTCCGGAACAGATCACCGAACAGCTTGTCGGCTCGCACCTCTCTACCGGCACCATTCCCGATCCCGACTTGCTTATACGAACAAGCGGCGAATTCCGCATCAGCAATTTCCTCCTATGGCAGCTTGCCTACACAGAGATGTATATTACCAACAAGCTGTGGCCGAGTTTCCGCCGCGATGAACTCTATGAGGCCATCCGCAATTATCAGAAACGGGAGCGGCGCTTCGGTATGGTAAGTGAGCAGATCCTGACCGCGCGCGGCTCCGTTCGTGACGGCTACGTTAACCGACTCCTTAAGAGTGTTTCAGGACCATAACATGAAGCAAACCGTGTTGCTGTTAGCTGCAGCGGCGATTGCATTGGCCTGTTCACCATCCCATCTTTTCGCACAGCGTTCCTCTCAAGAAGTTTACAAAATCCTCGGCATCTCCGTTGAAGGCAACTCGCTTGCCGAAGCATCGGCCATCATAGCGAACTCAGGACTCAAGATCGGCGATGAAATCGCCGTCCCGTCCGACAAGGCTGCCGAGGCGATCCGCAGTCTCTGGAAACTCAAGATCTTCTCCGATGTGCAGCTTGCTCTTGACCGCAAGGTGGGCGACGGCGTGTATCTGGTCATCAGGGTAAAGGAATTGCCCCGGTACGAATCCACCATCGTTACCGGCAACGACGAGATCGATACGGACGACATCATGAAAAAAGTGCCGTTCATTCGCGGGCAGGTCGTCTCGCCGCAGGATCTCGTCAGGATACAAAAGGACATCAAGAAGCTCTACGAAACCGAAGGACATCTCCTTGCAGACATAAAGGTCGTTGCTGAACAGGTCGATACGAATAAGCACCGCGTCAACGTCCTCATCACGATCGACGAAGGACCGTACGTGAAGGTCCGCAACATCTTCTTCTCCGGCAACAAAGCGTTCGGAGAGAGCGATTTGAAGGGCGAGATGAAGGAGACCTCCGAGGCGCGCTGGTGGAAGATTTTCTCTTCCCACAAGTTCGATCGGAAGAAATATGAGGAGGATAAGAAGCTCATCCTTCAGTTCTACCGAAAGAACGGCTATCGCGACGCAGCGATTCTCGGCGACTCTATCTGGTACAGCGAGGACAAGCGGGACATGAATATCCGGATCGACGTGTACGAAGGCCCGCAATACAAGATTCGCCACATCACCTGGGAAGGAAACACGGTGTATTCGGATACAGTGCTCAACGAACAGTTGGGGATGAAATCGGGAGACATTTACAACCAGGAGAAGTTCGAGCAAAACCTGCGCGGGAACGAATCGCAAACCGATGTGGCCTCCCTGTACCTGGACAATGGCTACCTCACGTTCAACTTAGAGCCTGAAGAGACACGCGTGGCCGAGGATAGCGTCGACATCCGCATCAAGGTGTATGAACGAAACAAGTTCGTCATCGGTCAGGTGAACATCAAGGGCAACACCAAGACGTATGATAAGGTAATCCGCCGCGAGTTGTACACGCGCCCGGGAGATTACTTCAGTCGTGCAGCCATCGTCCGCAGCATCCGCCAGCTTTCCGTTCTCAATTACTTCAACCCCGAAAAGATCAAGCCGGATTATGTCCTCTCACCGGATGGCAAGACGGTTGACTTGACGTATGAAGTCGAGGAGAAATCCAGCGATAACATCAACGCGTCGGTGGGTTACAGCGGCGCGTACGGGGTAACGGGAGCCATTGGATTCACGATCAACAACTTCTCGATCACTGAGCCACTGTCGGGCGGTGCGGGCCAGGTGCTGAATTTCGAGTGGCAGTTTGGCGAAGGGGCACGCTTCCGCACATTCACGCTCGGCTTCACCGAACCGTGGCTATTCGATACGCCGACGCTGTTGGGCGTGAACCTGTTCGACACACGTTACCGGTACCCGTACGACTTGCACCAGACAGGCGGATCGGTGCGCGTGGGCAGGCGCTTCCGCTGGCCCGACGACTACTTCCGCGGCGACTGGATTCTGACGGCACAGCGCAGCGACGTGATCAACGGGTTGGGTGTGTATCCGGAGGGCGTCTCCAGCCAGGTGAGCATCACGCAGATTATCTCGCGCAACAGCATCGATAACCCGGTGTTCCCGGTGAGCGGGTCAAACGTTGCGCTTTCGATTGAAGTTGCCGGCGGTCCGGTGTTGCCCGGCTCTATCGACTTCCACAAGTGGAAGTTCGATTCGGAATGGTACCTGCGGCTGTTCAATAGCAACCGCATTGCGCTGTATCTGAACTCATCGTTCGGGTTCATCTCCACATTCGATCCTGCAAAGTTGAAGGACATTCCCGGCATCGATCGGTTCTTCATGGGTGGGACGGGAGTGGGCTACTTCTCCACCACGCCCTTGCGCGGGTACGAGGACCAGTCCGTTGGTCCGCGCAGCGCAGGCGGCAGCTTCATCGGTGGACGCGCCATGACGCGACAAACCGCCGAGCTTCGTCTCGCGTTAACCATCAATCCTATTCCCATCTACATCCTAGGTTTTGTGGAGGGAGGGAACGTGTGGGAGTCGCTGAAGAAAGCAGACTTCAGCGACTTGAAACGCTCGGCAGGATTCGGCGCCCGTCTGCAGATCAATCCCATCGGCTTGATCGGGTTCGACTACGGCTTCGGGTTCGATGATGTGTTTCCGCGGGATGGCCAGCCCGATGGCTGGCGCTTCCACTTCGTGTTCGGACGCGGGTTTTAGCGCGTACCGGTGCGAAGGTCTTCATATCTATCCACAATTCAGATTGAGGTTACCGTGAACAAACTGCCCATCGTTCTGTGTGTCATGATCACGCTCGTCTGCAGTGCGGCAGCCGTTGCTCAGCAGAAGATCGGCTTCGTGAACTCCAGCAAGATTTTCGCGGAGCTTCCCGAAGCGAAGGAGGCGAAACAGAAACTCGAGGCGCTCGCCAAGCCCATTCAGGATGAAATCGAAAAACGGGAAAAGGCGATCCAGGAGAAGTTAGACGAATACAAGAAGAAGGAAGCCTTGATGAACGACGCCGCCAAGCGTGCAGCCCAGCAAGAAATCTACGACATGGATCAGAAACTGCGCGAGTATAAGTTGGAAAAACTCGGCAGCGACGGCGAGCTGGCAAAGCAGCAGGAGAAGATCCTCAATCCCATCAAGGAAAAGATTCTGCGAGCGATCGAGAAGATCGCCAAGGAACTGAAATACTCCTTCGTGTTCGATCAGACGGAGAACATTCCCGTCCTTCTCTACGGCGACCCTGCCTCCGACCTGACGTTCAAGGTGATCGATAGACTGAAAACCGGCAAATAACTCACAGCGACTGACATTGACCTGAGGAGCAGCGATGAAGCGACTTGCAGCAATCCTGTGCTTCGCGTTGATGGCGAACGCAGGCGTGGCGCAAATGAAAATCGGCCATATCACGTCCGAGACCATCATGAAGACACTCCCTGAAGCCGTGGATGCGCAGCGAACACTCGACGCGCTCGTGGCACAATGGGAGAACGAACTAAAGAAGATGCAGGATGAGTGGAAGAAGAAGTTTGAGGACTACGATCGGCGGAAGCTGATTCTCACCGATCAGTCGCGCGCCGAAGCAGAACGGGAACTGCGCACGCTCGACCAGGCCATCACCGACTTTCGCAACCGGAAGTTCGGCCAGAACGGCGAGCTGTTCCAGAAGCAGAACGAGGTGATGAAGCCGATCCAGAACAAGATGTTCAAAGTCCTGGAGGAGATTGCCAAGGAGGACGGCTACGACTACGTGTTCGACCGCAGCGGCGAGATTCTGTTGCTGTATGCCAACGAGAAGCACGACCTGACCGAGCGCGTTCTCAGCAGAATGCAGTCGTTCGGGAAGTAAACCCTGAGGACCGTCCATGAAGCTCCGTGATGTTGCTGCAATGCTGAACGCACAGGTCGAAGGCAGTGACGAAGGAGAAATTCGAGACGTCGCAAAGATTGAGGAAGCGCGGGAGGGGGAGATTGCCTTTGTTGCCAATCCGCGGTATCAAAAGTTCCTGGAGACGACGCACGCTTCGGCAGTCATCGTTGCCCACGACCTTGTTGTCGGCGCGGGCCTCAAGCCCACATTGCTCCGCGTGAAGGACCCGTACCTTGCCTTTCTGAAGATGCTCCAGCATTTTCATCCGCCGGGTGATCCCCTCCCTCCCGGCATTCATCCCACGGCGGTGATTGCATCCAGCGCTACAATCGGTGCAAACGTTCGGATCGGCGCGAACGTGGTCGTCGGTGAGCGTGCTCGTGTCGGCGACGGAACGATGCTGTTGCACAATACCGTGGTCGGCGATCAGGTGACGATCGGCAGCAACACGATCCTCTACCCGAATGTCACGGTGTATGCAGGATGCCGCATCGGGTCACGTGTCATCATTCATTCCGGTACGGTGATCGGCAGCGACGGCTTCGGGTTTGCGCCGCGTCCCGACGGCACGTACGAGAAGATCCCGCAGATGGGCATTGTAGTGATTGAAGATGAAGTGGAGATCGGCGCAAACTGCGCCGTGGATCGTGCAACACTCGGCGAGACACGCATCAAGCGCGGCGTCAAGCTCGACAACCTCATTCAGGTTGCCCACAACGTGGTCATCGGCGAGAACACCGTGAGCGCGGCGCAGGCGGGCATCTCCGGCAGCACAAAGATCGGCAAGAACTGTATGATCGGTGGCCAGGTGGGCTTTACCGGACATCTGGAGATTGCCGACGGAACGAAGATCGGTGCGCAGTCCGGTGTGCACCGCTCGATCCACAAGCCGGGCAATACCTACTTCGGTTATCCCGCGTTTCCGCAGCGCGAAGCGTTTCGCATCCAAGGTGCCATCACTCAACTTCCCGATCTGCTCAACACCGTGCGTGAGCTTCAAAAGAAGGTGGAGCTGCTGGAAGCCGCGTTGAAGCAGAAACAGGAAGGCAAGTAGAGCCGTCAGGCCGGCTTCATCCGAGCACTTTCCTCTTCCGCCGCATCTTCGTATCTTGGTTCTGCAACAACCCCAGTCCAAAATCCAGAATCAGCACGTGAGACTCCACCGCCACCAGTTCTGCACCACACTAACGTAGGGTACGCCTATGCTTGTTCAACAACGAACGATCAAACAACCGGTCTCGATGAGCGGTGTGGGGCTGCACACCGGCAGCATCTGCACGATGACCTTCAGGCCCGCGCCCGAGAACTTCGGCATTCGGTTCCGCAGAATGGACTTGGGCGGAACGCCGGAAGTACCGGCACTCGTGGATCATGTGGTCGATATCTCCCGCGGCACCACCATTGCCATCGGCGAGGCCCGTGTGCACACGGTGGAACATGTCATGGCCGCACTCGTGGGATTGCAGATTGACAACTGTCTGATTGAACTCGACGCCAACGAGCCTCCGGTGGGCGACGGCAGCGCAAAACCCTATGTCGATATCCTGCTGCAAGCGGGGTTCGAGAAGCAGGACGCCCCGAAGGATTATCTCATCATCGATCAGCCTGTAGAATACCACAACGAGGCGAAGGGCGTGGACATTGTAGCCCTCCCGACCGACGACTACCGCATTACGGTGATGGTGGATTACCACAACCCGGCGCTGGGCAGCCAACACAGCGGGCTTTTCAATCTCGAAAAGGAATTCATCACGGAGTTTGCACCGTGTCGGACCTTCTGCTTCCTCCACGAAGTGGAGATGCTCCACAGCCAAGGCTTGATCAAAGGAGGCAACCTCGACAACGCGATTGTGATCGTCGACCGCGACTTGACCGCCGAAGACATCAAACGCCTCTCGGACAAACTCGGCATCAAGGACACCGTGTTTCTCGGCACGAGCGGCGTGCTGAACAACCGGCCGCTGCATTTCAAGAACGAGCCTGCGCGCCATAAACTGCTCGATCTCATGGGCGACCTTGCGCTGATCGGCGTGCCGTTCAAGGCGCAGATCCTTGCAGCGCGACCCGGTCATGCCAGCAATATCGAGTTCGCCCGCATCATCAGGAAGCTGTATCAGCAAAAGAAACTCGTCAAGAGATTTCAACACGAGCGGAAGGAAGGCGTCATCTTCGACATCAACGCCATCAAGAAGATCCTTCCCCATCGCTATCCCTTTTTGCTCGTGGACAAGATTGTTGAGTTCAAGATAGATGAACGGATCGTTGGGGTGAAGAACGTGACGGCGAACGAGCCGTTCTTCGAGGGGCATTTCCCCGGCCAGCCGGTGATGCCCGGCGTGCTGATCATCGAAGCGATGGCACAAACGGGCGGCATCCTGTTGCTCAACGGCATCGAAAACCCCGGCGACAAGCTAGTGTACTTCATGGCAATCAACAACGCAAAGTTCCGCAAGCCCGTCATGCCCGGCGATCAACTCACGTTCGAGCTGACGATGACCAGCCGCAAGAGCCGCATCTGTCAAATGACCGGGAAAGCGTACGTGGACGGCAATCTCGTGGCCGAGGCGGAGATGATGGCGTCGATCGTTGACCGCATCGACAAGTCAGGCTCGGGCAACGGAAGCGGAGCGACGGTGAACGCACCGCCGGAATCGAAACCGGCCATGAACTGAGATTCTCTTCCTCATCCACCATCCTTGAGCCTCCCGGAAACACATGGCAACATACATCGATCCTCGCGCCGACGTTAGTCCGAACGCAGAATTAGGGGACAATGTCCGCATTGGTCCGTTCAGTGTCGTGGAAGCCGGCGCAGTGATCGGCGACGGCACGATCGTCGCGGCCAATGCGCTGATCGCACGCGGAGCGCGGATAGGCAAAGAGTGTCAGATTCATCACGGCGCAATCGTAGGCCACGTTCCGCAAGACCTGAAGTATCGGGATGAACCGACCACCTGCGAAGTGGGAGACCGCACCGTGGTGAGAGAGTATGCAACGCTCCACCGCGGCACAGGAGAAACCGGCCGCACGATCATCGGCACCGACAATCTCTTGATGGGCTACGTCCACATTGCCCACGATTGCGTCTTGGGCAATCACATCATCATGTCCAACGCTGCCATGCTCGCCGGACACGTGCACGTGGATGATTATGCCGTCATCGGCGGTATCACCCCCGTGCATCAGTTTGTGCGTATCGGCGCACACGTGATGATCGGCGGCGGGTTGCGTGTGCCAAAGGATGTGCCTCCGTATGTCCGCGCGGCGGGTGAGCCGCTGGTGTTTGCCGGACTGAATGCGGTGGGACTTCGCCGGCGCGGGTTTTCGTCGGAGGCACTCGAAGCCTTGGACAAGGCGTACGCCATCATTTACAACTCCAACCTCAATGTCTCCCAGGCCGTTGCCCGTATACGCGAGGACGCTTTGCTCATGCAGGTAGCCGAGGTTCGGTATGTGGTCGAGTTTATCGCCGGCAGCAAGCGCGGCATCATCAGCCGTCAGCGTTCCGGACAGAGAATACGGGAAGAGTAGCGTGATGAACCCGTGGCGCTTCATCGATGTCGAGGACCATCCCGGCCTGTACCATATGCAGATGGACGAACACCTTGCCCGTGCGTTGCAGAACGGCGACGGTGTACCGACAGTTCGCCTCTACAGATGGCAGCCCTGGGCAATCTCGCTCGGCTTCAATCAGGATATGACACAGATCGACGTTGAGCGTGCACGGCGCGACGGCATCGACGTCGTGCGGCGACCGACCGGCGGGCGGGCGGTCCTCCATGCCGAAGAGCTGACCTACAGCGTCGTGATGATTGCTGAAGGCAAGACCGTACTCGAGGTGTACAACGCGATCAGTCGTGCACTTGTGCGCGGCTTGCATCTGTTCGGCGTGGATGTTTCCTTCAGCAAGGCGCAGCCGGACTTTCGTGAGCATTACAAGAATCCGTCCTCTGTTCCCTGCTTCACTGCCTCAGCGCGCTATGAGATAGAGTGGGAGAGACGCAAGCTGGTCGGTAGCGCACAGCGGCGGTTTCGTTCCCTGCACGGGTCGCACGACATTGTGTTGCAGCACGGTTCCATCCTTCTCGGTCCTGCACACAAGCGCCTTGTGGATTATCTCCTCCTTCCCGACCTCAAAGCACGGCAAGATCTGACGGAGGAGTTGAACGAAAAGACAGTTGATCTCTCCACGCTGAAACAAGGTCCGATCGATCTGAGCGAACTTGCTGCGTGCATTCGCCGCGGATTTGAAGATGAGTGGGGGATAGTGTTCAATCAGGATCAATCATACGAGAGACGGAGCGTGATGTATGGCTAAGAAAACTGCGGGAGGCCAGGAGTCCAAGCACCGCGTCGTAACAACGAAGACGTTGTTGGAAATGAAGCGTCGCGGCGAGAAGATCACCATGCTCACCGCATATGATTACCTTGTTGCCAAGCTTCTTGACGAAGTGGGCATCGACGTGGTGTTAGTCGGCGACTCGCTTTCGAATGTTGTGCAGGGCAACGTGACAACGCTGCCCGTGACCTTAGAAGACATGATCTACCACGCAACGGCGGTGAAGCGTGCAGTGAAGAACGCCCTCATCGTTGTGGATATGCCATTCATGTCCTACCAGAACAACGAAGAAGAAGCCGTCCGCAACGCAGGACGCATCATGAAAGAAGTGGGCGTCGGTGCCGTGAAGTTGGAGGGTGGTGAGTACATCGCCGACACGGTCAGACATTTAGTGCAGATCGGTATTCCCGTGATGGGCCATCTCGGCCTCACGCCGCAAGCCATCAACAAGTTTGGAACCTACGAGGTACGCGCCACGGAAAAGAAGGAGGCTGCTCAACTTCTTCACGATGCGAAAGTCCTCGCAGAAGCAGGTGTATTTGCGATGGTGCTGGAGAAAATTCCTGCCGCGCTTGCCCGCAAGGTAACGCAGTCGGTTCCCGTTCCCACCATCGGTATCGGCGCAGGACCGCATTGCGACGGCCAGGTGTTAGTAGTGTACGATATGCTTGGTCTGACAGAAGACTTCAGGCCGCGTTTCGTTCGTCGCTATGCTGAACTTGCCGAGACGCTGCGTCGGGCATTCCGTCAGTATATCGAAGATGTACGCTCCGGCATCTTTCCCTCGAAGGATGAAAGCTATTGAACAGTCGCACGTCCCATCCACCGGTTGTCCCACCCTAAGTCCTGCATCCTATGGCCAAACTCCGCATTCTCGTCTGTAACGATGATGGCATCAACGCCGAGGGCATCTACGCCCTTGTGCAGGAACTCAAGAAGATAGCCGACGTCACGGTGGTTGCTCCGGACAAGCAGCAGAGCGCCGTCGGCCATGCCATTACGGTCAACTACCCGCTGCGCGCGGTGCCCTTCCACAAGAACAATGACTTCTTTGGCTATGCAGTGGAAGGTACGCCCGCCGATTGTGTGAAGCTTGGTGTTCGCTTCCTCATGAAGGAGAAACCGGACCTGGTCATGTCGGGAATCAATCACGGCTCAAACACGGCCATCAACATCATCTATTCCGGAACCGTCTCCGCTGCCACCGAAGGGATGATCCTCGGCATTCCTTCCATTGCCGTGTCTCTGACAGCGTATCAAAACCTCGACTTTACCTATGCTGCGAAGTTCTCGGCCCGCCTTGCACTGTTAGTTGCCGAAAGGGGGTTGCCGCAACGAACGCTGCTCAACGTCAACATCCCGAACGTCCCCGAATCTGAAATCAAGGGCGTGATGATTACCCGGCAAGGCATTTCGGTTTGGAAAGATCGGTTCGATGTCCGTCGCGATCCCGCCAACCGCGAATACTTCTGGCTTACAGGTGAGATGGATGTTCTGGACACCGACCTCGATACCGATCAGATTGCCGTGAAGAACAACTATGTGTCCATTACCCCCGTTCGTTACGACCTTACCGACCGGCAGATGTTTGAAATGATGAAGTCGTGGGGTGTAGACCGCTTGAAGTGAGGATTGCCGCGTCTGTCGATCGTTCCAAGCTGTGGTGCGTGACCCCTTTGGGGTCAGACACACAAGCCGAGGGCAACGCCCTCGGAGTGATGAGCCGCTGTATTCCAATTTTTCCATTGATTCTCAGTCCCCACTGCTGTAATATGTGAACCGTATCATCAATCATCATTTCGAAGCAACTCAGGAGCAACTCTATGGAGACCAACACCCGCGGGAGCTGGGGTTCGCGCGTGGGTTTCATTCTTGCTGCAACAGGATCCGCCGTCGGGCTTGGCAACATCTGGCGCTATCCCTACATCACGGGTCAAAACGGAGGCGCCGCGTTCGTTCTGGTGTACGTCGGTTGTGTTCTGCTGATCGGTCTTCCTGTCCTGATTGCTGAGATCTCTCTCGGTCGTAGAACCAACCTCAACCCCGTCGGCGCCTTCAAGGCAATGAGCACCTCGAAGGCCTGGCCCTGGGTCGGGTATCTCGGTGTGATAACCGGCGTCGGTATCCTCTCCTTCTATCTTGTTGTTGCCGGCTGGACGCTCGGCTACATCGTGCGAACGGCATTCCATACCACCGGCACGTTCGGTGAGTTCGTTCAGGATCCGGCGATTGAGATCGGCTACTTCACTGCCTTTCTTTTGCTTACCACGCTGGTGGTGCTTGGCGGCGTCGAAAAAGGAATCGAACGGTGGTCGAAGTTTCTTATGCCGATGCTGTTCCTGCTGTTGATCGCTCTGATCGGGTACAGCCTCACACTCGAAGGCGCCGCAGCCGGCATCGAGTTCTACCTCAAACCCGACTTCGGCAAGATAACCGGATCCACCATCCTGGCTGCCATGGGGCAGGCCTTCTTCTCGCTCAGCCTAGGTATGGGCACGATGATTACCTACGGAAGCTATCTCTCCAAAACCGAAAGCATTCCCTTCAGCGCATTGGCCGTTGCCGTTACCGACACACTCATTGCTTTTCTTGCCGGCCTGATGATTTTTCCTGCGCTGTTCTCTGTCGGACTTGAACCGACGCAGGGTCCGGCACTCGTCTTCAATGTTCTCCCAAAAGTCTTCGACACTATGCCCGGCGGGACCATCGTCGGCTTGCTCTTTTTCCTCCTCCTCGCTATTGCCGCACTGACATCCACCGTCTCTTTACTCGAAGTTCCTGTTGCCTTTCTTGTTGATCAGAAGAAGTGGAGCCGACAGAAAGCCGTGTGGGTTCTCACGGCAATCGTGTTCGTTGCAGGACTTCCCTCGGCCCTTTCGCAAGGGACCGTGCAACTCTTCAGCAGCATGTCGGTGCTCGGCCAAACGGACTGGCTCAGCCTCATGAACTTCATCTTTAGCGATCTCTCACTCCCCATCGGGGGATTCTTCCTGAGTATCTTCGTTGCATGGGTGTGGGGTGCACATCACGCTTCCGAAGAAGCCCTTACTGGCGCCGGGTCTAGCGCTCGGAGACTCATGGTTGCCTGGCGGCCGCTCATCCGATTCATTTCCCCCGTCATCATCTTGATCGTTCTGCTTAACAAAATGTTCGGCCTGTTCGGGTAGGGCGCGGTTCTTCACTTCTCACATACCATCACTTGGAGATCATGCATGAACGAGTTCCTCGATAACCTCTTGAAGATTAGCGCAATCATCGCCGACCACATCTGGTGGCCCGAAATCCCGGGCATTGATTTCTTCCCCGGGGTTGTGGTGCTTCTGGCCATCACCGGTATCTACATGACGATCCAGACCCGATTCATTCAGGTCCGGCGACTGGGACTCGCGATCCGATTCATGATGCTAGGACGCAGCAAGAAAGAGATGGAAGGGAGAACCGGCGACATCACACCCTTTCAAGCACTGATGACGGCACTGGCAGCGACCGTCGGCAACGGAAACATTGCAGGGGTGGCAACAGCAATTGCCAGCGGCGGTCCCGGCGCGCCGTTCTGGATGTGGATGACGGCCGTCTTCGGCATGGCCACCAAGTACGCCGAAGGATTGCTCGGCCTCAAGTACCGGATCAAGACCGCCGACGGGACTTTCAGCGGAGGCGCAATGTACTACCTGCGCGACGGCCTGGCCAACAAGTCCCTCGGCAAAGCACTCGCCCTCTGGTTTGCCGTCGCCGTGATCCTCATGGCCACCATGGGCAGCGGCAACATGGCGCAGTCTAATTCCATCGCACTCGCGCTCCACAGCGACTTCGGCATTCCGTTCTTCGTTACGGGAATCGGGCTTGCCCTTCTGGTCGGTCTCGTTATCATCGGGGGCGTCAAGCGCATCGCCGCAGTCGCCGAGCGCTTAGTGCCCGGCATGATCGTCCTGTACATGGGGGCAGGGATGTACGTCATCCTCACCAACCTGCTCATCGTGCCCGACATCCTGATGGTTGTCTTCCAATCTGCTCTCACCAACGAAGCAATTGTCGGCGGCTTCCTCGGCCACACGGTCAAGGAGGCAATCCGTTTTGGCGTTGCGCGCGGAACCCTCTCCAACGAATCCGGCGTCGGCTCATGCTCTATTCCTGCCGCCGCAGCAAAAGGCAACGAAGCCGCAGCGCAAGGCATGGTCGCCATGATGGGCACTTTCATTGACACCATCATCGTCTGCAGCATGACCACCTTCGTCATTCTCGCCTCCAATCTTCATCCCCACATCACCGGACTCACCAGCACGCAACTCACGAAGTCTGCGTTCGCTGTCGGCCTGGGAACGGACCTCGGTGGATGGATCGTCAGCACGAGTAGTTTCCTCTTCGGCTACACAACACTCATCGGCTGGTCGTACTACGGCGAGCAGGGGGCGAAGTATCTGTGGGGGATCAAGAGCGTTATGCCCTACCGGTATCTCTTCTGTCTCTTCGTCTTCCTCGGTGCCATCCTTCAGGGCAGGCACCTGCAAATCGTCTGGAACTTCGGCGATATCGGCAACGCACTCATGGCAATTCCCAACCTTATCGGCTTGATTCTTCTCGGAAAGATCGTCCGCGATGTAACCGATGATTACCTCACCCGTTGGGACAACGGCCAGATCACGCGTCCGTTTGGGGATTGACGGATTGAGCAACAAACATCCGCTGCGTGCGAGGGCCTTCACACGACAACGTCGATACGGATTTGGGCTTTCTCTGCCTACGTCTCGGCTACGCCGGACTCCGCCCCCGGACAACCAAAGATGTCGAATCAGGAGATACGACCAACGATCCTACTGCTTCCTCTCCCTGTGTTTCAAAACTTTGAAGAAACAGAACACCGTCAGCGCAGCAACGCCGATCCATGTTCCCAGCATGAGTATCAAAGCATCTGCGCTCATTACCGTTGCCCCTCCGTTGGTGAACGCACCTTCCAGATCACTGCAATCATCGTCGTAAACGATACAAAGAAGCCGATGACAATAATACGCGCTAGCCAGATGAATGGCGAACGGTCGAGTACTTCGATGGCGATCGTAAACGCAGCATGTCCGGGCAAAGCCTTTCCCGCCTGGTCCTTTTCCTCGTAGCGCAAACCCTTCAACTGCAACCAACGAGTGAGTGTCTCTCGAGTCAACGCCCGCTCAAGCTCCGGATCTGCTGCGTAGCGAACCACCTCGAGTCTTCCGTTCTGCTCCAGTCGAAGATCAGCCCAGGCCTTGAGGTCGCGCCCGGCCTCATCAACAGCACGATGAATTACCGCCTCGATCTCCTCCACGGTACGGCCGCCGGTCTCCATCTGGCGAATGGGGCTTCCGCCTGTAACGAACTTGCCCGGGTACGTATGGCGATCAACCACGTTCCAGGTGATCTTTGGGGTGGGAGTCAAGTTGGTCTGAAGTGCCCACGAAAGAAAAATGGCAATGAGGCCGAGAGGCGTAATGTACTTGAGGACGAACATAAAGAAGCGCGGCACACGAATCAACGCGCCATCCTGCAGCTCTTCCCATCCCTTCTTCGTGCCCAACACCCACCCAAACAGAATCACCTCGATAATCGCAACGACAACCAGTCCGATCGTTCCTGCCCAGAAGTCGAACTCATCGAGCACGCCGTACTTGTAGAAGAAGATGACGGGAATCGAGCCGAGAACCCACAGCAACCCAAGCAGCGCGGCCGACACACCGCGGCTGAGCTTTGCCTCATCCTGGAGAAACGCCATCACCGGCTGTGCGATTGCCACCGAGCTGGTGAACGCCGCGAAGAACAGAAGCAAAAACCAGATCGTTCCGAAGATCTGCACACCCGGTGTGGCGCGCAGAACCTCCGGCATGGACACCATGCCGATCGAGAACGTGCCGCTTTTAGCGATCGCCTCGATCTGCGCCGGCCCGAAGAAAACTGCTGCTGCGGGGATGGCGATCATGCTTCCGAAGATGATTTCGACAAACTCATTGGTGGAAGCGGTAGTAAGCGATGTGAGAGCAATGTCTTCTTTTGAGCGAACATAACTTGCAAAACATTCCAACGCTCCGAACCCGATGCCGAGCGTGAAGAAGATCTGTCCTGCAGCGGCAATCCACACCTGCGGGTTGCCCAGCGCACTGAAGTCGGGGGTCCAGAGGAACGCTAACCCGTCGAGCGCCGTCCCTTCGATTGTGCCGAGGGTGAGAACGCGAACGGCAAGCGCCACACAGAAGATGAGCAACAGCGGAATGGCAATCTTGGCAAGCGCCTCGATGCCTTTCATGATCCCGCGCGATAGCACCCACACGTTCAGCAGAACCACCACCAGCAAGAAACCTAATGCCGGCATCAGGTTCGTGAAGTATGAATTCGATGTCGCATCGCCGAGGTACTCAGCGAGGAACACTGCAAGGTCTACTGTGTGTGCCTCAGTACCGACGTATGCACCGGTGAGAGAGAAGTACGCATAGGCGAGACACCACGACTCGATGTACGTGTAGTACAGACAGAACACGATCGGTATCGCAAGTCCCAGTACGCCGAGGTATTTCGAGGCAGGTCTTTGCCAGATTGCTTCGAAGATGCCCGGCAGACTGCTGTGCCCGAACCTGCCGCCGTAGCGTCCCACTGCCCACGCCACCCACATGAGGGGCAGTCCGAACAGCAGAAGCGAGACTAAGTACGGAATGATAAACGCGCCGCCGCCGTTCTGTGCGGCCTGTGCAGGAAAGCGAAGCAGGTTGCCGATCCCGATGGCGTTGCCGGCAGCAGCAAGAATCAACCCGATGCGTGAACCCCACGATTCGCGAAGATTTGTCATAGGAAACCTTGTGTCCTTGGCGTCAATGGAGAGATGCGGCTTGCGCTTGCATACTGTGGGCGAGCGGCGGGATGATGCTCGCCGCACGAGTGCCAACATAGCGAATCCGCAGCCAAGATACAAGAAGCGGTGCGAGGTTGGTAG
>CAZIKE010000021.1:0-36409 GCA_964539775.1 uncultured Chitinophagales bacterium | reverse complement strand
CCAAATCGTTGACCGTCCCATTCACCGCCAACGCGCCGATATCGCCGCCCGGGAAAAAGATGGGACTGATGACATACGAGTCGGTCGAGAACGCGAGCCGTATTCCATCCACAGAGAATACCGCGCCGTCATGCAGCGGCTCCAACAGAGGGTTCTTGAATTGCGGCAAGAACATCTTCTCGATCATCTGGTGCGTCAGCTTGCCGCCGCTGCCGTGGGCAAGCAGAACGTTCGTGTACTCCGCAATTGGAACAGGACAGCTCAGGCCGGAGGGGTCAATCGGCGGGGAGGTCTTCATATGCTTCTCCAACTTCATCCACCAATCTTGGTTTTTCCATCACATGACTTCGTGTACGAGCCTTCTTGTGTCGTAATGGTAATACGCGGCGCACGCACCTTCCGACGACACCATCGGTGCGCCGAGCGGGTGTTCCGGCGTGCACAACGAGCCAAACACCGGACATTCGTGCGGCTTCTTCAAGCCCCGCAACACCAGTCCCGCAACGCACTGAGCTGACTCCTGCACGCTGATGCGTGCAACATCGAAGAGTCGTTCTGCATCGAAGGCTGCAAACTCCTCGCGCAGCGCGTAACCGCTCATCGGAATCTCGCCGATGCCTCGCCATTTCCGATCCACCGTCTGAAAGACTTCCGCCATGAGCTTGCGCGCCGCCATGTTCCCTTCCTTGCGCACCGAGCGGGTGTACTGGTTCTCTACCTCGCAGCGCCCTTCTTCCAGTTGCTTCACTGTCATGTACACGCCCTGCAGAATGTCCACCGGCTCAAAGCCCGTTACGACGATAGGCACGCGATGACGCTTTGAAAGTGGGATGTACTCTTCATAGCCCATCACGGTGCAGACGTGTCCTGCGGCGAGGAATCCCTGCACATGATTGTTGGGAGAGGAAAGGATCGCCTCGATGGCAGGAGGTACAAGAACGTGTGAACAGAGGATCGAAAAATTCTTCAGTCCAAGTCGGCGTGCCTGCCACACCGCCATGGCGTTGGCGGGCGCGGTTGTTTCGAAACCGACGGCAAAGAACACGACGTGCTTGTTCGGCTGCTGCTCAGCAATCCTCACTGCATCGAGCGGTGAGTACACGATACGGACGTCTCCCCCCTCGGCTTTTACGGCGAGCAAATCCTTGGTCGAGCCGGGCACGCGCAGCATGTCGCCGAACGATGTGAAGATGACATCACGGCGCGACGCAATGGCAATCGCTTTGTCGATCAACTCCAACGGCGTCACACACACCGGGCAGCCCGGCCCATGAACAAGCTCGATCTCCTGGGGCAAGAATGACTCGATACCGAACTTGACGATCGTGTGCGTTTGTCCGCCGCAGATCTCCATGAGGGTCCACGGCCGGGTCGTGATCTTGCGGATCAGCTCGGCAAAGCTTCGTGCCGCAGCCTCGTCGCGGAATTCGTCAATGTACCTCATGGCTCGTTCCTCGCAATGGTTCTATCGTCCAGCTCCTCCAACCCCTCGCCCATCCTGTTCAGCAACTCAATGGTCTCGATGGCCTCCTTCTCATTCATCTTGCTGATGGCAAAACCGACGTGCACAATAACGTACTCCCCTTCCCGAACGTCGGGGATCCACTCAAGGCACACGCGCTTGGTGATGCCGCCGAAGCTGACGTCACCCATAACGGGTTGCGAGTCCTTATTGACGTTCAACACCTTACCTGGAATCGCGAGACACATAGTCGTTCTCCATAGGCTGTGATTCGGATAAGACGCCGATGGCTACGCCCGCCTCGACCA
Organism: uncultured Chitinophagales bacterium; assembly: GCA_964539775.1. Taxonomy (GTDB): domain Bacteria; phylum Bacteroidota; class Ignavibacteria; order UBA10030; family UBA6906; genus CAADGV01. The sequence goes on along the minus strand of CAZIKE010000021.1, from coordinate 34,639 downwards.
GAACTGTATCCCCGACGTGTGCGTCCATCAACAATGTGAGGACGACGTTCGTAAACGCTCCACCGATCTTCACCTTGCCTTTTGGCACACCGTCTTCAAGGAAGATCTCCACTAAACGACCCGTGAGCAGACTCATGGGCACCTCCTTTCCTTCAGGCTTGCTACTTCAGAATCAACGTTTCAAGTCCCCTCCAAAGAACGCTTCGAAGCTCGACCGTCAACGGCTTCTCAACGCACTTCTGCCGGCTTCAGGCGTGTGTCGAGCTTTCGGGCGACACGAACGTCGCTGTCGGCGCGGTCGGTGCTCTGGACTGTGGCGACAAACAGTTGCCCGAGTGCGATGCCGCCGTCATTGGGCGGAACACGTTGATGCCAGTACGGACGGAAGCCTGCTTGCCGCAAACGGGCGATGAGACGTTCCGTGAGGTACTTGTTCTGGAAACATCCGCCGCTGAGCACAACGCGCTCTTCGCCGATGTTCTCCGCGATGGCAATCACGGCCTCCACCAACATGTTATGAAAGCGTGCAGCAATAGCCGACACCTCTTCTTTTCGGCTCAGATCGTTCAGCAGCGCGTGAACCGCAGGTTCCCAGTCCACGGTAAGCAGTTCGCTGCCCGAACCGGGCTTGTGCTGTACAGCGAGTGTAAAAGGGTACGCGTCCGAGGTTGCGAGAGAGCCGATCGCATACTCCAACTCCATCGCCGCCTGGCCCTCATGCCGCACATACTGACGCACCGCGACGAGCGACGCAACCGCGTCGAACAGTCTCCCCACGCTCGATGTCAACGGCGAGTTGAACTTCTTCTCGAGCATTTGTCTGATCACTGCAAGCTCCTCACGCGAGAATGCAGAAACGGATGCGATATCCTTCCTTCGGAACGCTTCATCCCCCATCACCTCGAACAGCACACCCATTGCTGTTCGTCGCGGCTCGTTGATCGCCGCCTCGCCTCCGGGAAGGCGAAATTGCCTGAACGTTGCGACGCGCTTGAACGCATGCGCCGCGTACACAAAGAACTCCCCTCCCCAGATCGTGCCGTCGGTGCCGTACCCTGTGCCGTCCCAGGAAACACCAAGCACATTTCCCTGCACATCGTTCTCGGCCATGCAGGAGGCAACGTGCGCGATGTGGTGCTGGACTTCGGTGAGGCTGCGAAGTTCCGTGACCCCGCTGGAAGCAAGCTGCGCGTAGCGTGTTGAGAGATAATCCGGGTGGAGATCGCAGACAAACTTTACCGGGTGCGTCTCATACAATCGGCCGAGATCGGCGATCACGCGCTTGAATGCCTCGTACGCCTCGAAAGTTTCCAGATCGCCAATGTGCTGGCTGATGAATGCGTTCCTCCCGACCATGAGCGCTACGCTGTTCTTCACGTGCGCGCCTACGGCCAGCGTTGGTTGCCGGTCGGTGGCCTCTGGTTCAGGAAGCGGTACCGGTAACGGCGCAAACCCTCGAGCGCGTCGCAGCATCATCTCCCGTCCGCCCATCTCCCGCACGATCGAATCATCGGCGTGACGAACAATGGGACGGTCATGAACAAGGAACAGGTCGGCGATGCCGTGCAGCCGTTTGAGGGCTTCATGTTCATCAATGCACATCGGCTCGTCGGAGAGGTTGCCGCTTGTTGCCACAATGGGGAAGCCCAATTCGCGCATCAGAATGTGGTGGAGAGGACTGTACGGCAGCATGATACCGAGCGAGGGGTTGTTCGGAGCAACAGAAGGCGCGGGGAGTCCATTCGTGCCGCTTCCCTGCACCACCGCTTTCCTTCGCAGCAAAACAATCGGTGCCTCGGGAGATTGGAGAAGCCGCTCCTCGACCGGCGAGACCTCGCACACCTGCCGAACCGATGCGAGATTCTTGTACATCAACGCAAACGGCTTTTCTTCACGGTGCTTCTTGCGGCGAAGGCGCTGCACGGCTTCCTCGTTTCTCGCGTCCACGACAAGATGGAATCCACCGATACCTTTCACGGCGACGATACGACCATCGCGTATCGCATCGGCTGCCTGCTGAAGTGCAGCATGGTGCCGGGCGAGCGTTGTGCCGTGGGTATCCCACAACTCCACCGCAGGACCACACTGAGGGCACGCATTCGGCTGGGCATGGAAACGGCGGTTCTCCGGATGTTCATACTCGTGCCGACATCGCGCACACATCTGAAACTTTTTCATGGACGTATGCAGTCGGTCGTACGGGAGTGCTTCAATGATGGTATATCGTGGCCCGCAGTGAGTGCAGTTTGTAAACGGATACAGGTACCGTCTATTGGAAGGATCGAAGATCTCCCGCAAGCAATCTGCACAGGTGGCAATATCCGGCAGAACCAGCGCGGTCTTCTCGCCCGCCGCGTCACTCTCCTCGATCTCAAAAGTCCGGTATCCGACGGGATCGAGATAAGAGTGCTCGAGACTTTGAATGAAGGCACGCGGCGGTTTTTCGCGCTGCAGGGCATCAAGAAACGCTTCAAGCGTCGACCGCGCGGCCTCGACTTCGATGAACACTCCCGAACTCGAATTGACCACCCAGCCTGCCAACCCGAACGTCTGTGCAAGCCGATAGACAAACGGACGGAACCCTACTCCCTGCACTGCGCCGCGAAGAACGACGCGCAGCCGCTCTACTGCGTGATCTTCCGGGGAAAGAGAGTATGCCGAACTGTTCATGACCGACCTCCTGTCAGATACCGAACGCCCGAATGAATACCCCCGTCAGTACGATAACTCCCCCGGCGATCACGTCCGATCCATGCTCAAACCAATGCGCTCGCACCAGGGAGACACCGAACAATGCAAGATGGACTTGCAGCAACATCATGCCAATCGTCGAAAGTCCGAAGAGGAGAAACACAGCAAACACCTGCGCCCAGCCAAAAGCCGAACTGGCGAAAATGAGGGGAATGAGCGGCTCGCACGGCCCGAACACGACCAACGCAAAAAGCGTCCAGTACGAAACCGTCCGTGCTTTCTCGATGTGATGAGAATGTTTGCGCCCCCAGTTCTTTATCCCCCACACCATATACGCAAGACCGAAACCGATGAGCAGCAGCGACGCTACATCGCCGCGATGCGACTCCCACAGATTCACCTCCTCAGCCGCGAAGCCCAGGGCGATGCCAAGCGCCGCAATGAGCAGACTTGATGAAACATGGCCGAACCCCGCGAGAGTTGTCACCGACGTCACGCGTCGGCGAGACCAGTTCTGCGCCCGCGCGATCGAAACGAACGGAAGCCAGTGGTCCGGCGCAAGAGCGTGCAAGACTCCTACTGTGACTGTTGAGAGAAGAAGAACTGTCATTGCTGCAATCCTCTCTTGAGAGTGTGCTGCATGAGCCATTCTCCCCACGCGGGGATACCCTCACCGCTGGTGCAAGATGTGAAAAACACTTTGAGCAACGGATTGATGGAGAGCGCGTTGCGCTTCAAGATCTCAACGTCGCATGACAGATAAGGCAGTAAGTCAGTTTTGTTGATGATGAGAGCAGATGCCACGCGGAACATCGCCGGGTATTTGAGCGGCTTATCGTCCCCTTCGGTCGTGCTCACCACAACAATCTTCATCGCTTCCCCGAGGTCGTACGCGGAGGGGCAGACAAGATTCCCGACATTTTCGATGAACAGAAGCTGGACGCCGGTGAGACTCAGTCGCTCCAACGCATCCTGCACTAACTTTGCCTCAAGGTGACATGCGCCGTTCGTTACGATCTGGACGACCGGCACGCCGAATCTCGCTACGCGTTGCGCGTCGAGGTCGGTTTGCACGTCGCCTTCGATGACAGCCATACGCATCTTCCCTTTCAAGAACTCCAGCGTCCGCTCCAGGATGCTTGTCTTGCCTGAGCCGGGCGAGCTGACGAGGTTTACAGCAAACACCCCGTGCTGCGCAAGCCGCTCGCGATTCTGTGCAGCAATTTCGTCGTTCTTGGCAAGCACCTTCCGTTCGACTGTCACCACGCTCATCATGCCTCCGCAGGCTGGTCTTCCAGTTCAATTTCCACAACGTGAAGTTCGTTCCCTTCCACCAAGGTAGTATCCCCGCTCTCGCACTTCGGACAGAGAAAGATGGGAGGCGTTGTCCCAAACTCATGACGGCAGTTGTTGCAGCGGATTCGCACGGGCACGTGCTCGATGACGAGCGAGGCATTCTGCAGCGGGGTACCGGCCGTCAGGGCAGCGAATGAGAACTCCAGCGACTCTGCGACCACACCCGAGAGTGCCCCGACGCGAACATGAACCGCTTTCACTGCCGCGCGTTGATCCACGGGCACATGTTCTCCAACAATATCGAGAATGCTGCCGGCGATGGAAAGCTCGTGCATGGTCGCCACTCAGGTTGCTAAATGGGAACAATGTTGAGGACTTCAACAACTGTGCCTCACGACGCTTCGCAAACGTGCACTGCGGGGAGCAGAATCAGCGGCGCCTAGCGAAGAGGTTCTCACAATTGGGAAGTTCGCGGGCTGCGATTGTTAGAAATGAGAGAGAAACCTGTTCGGCTCTGCACGTGAGCCACCATCGAGCGCTATGAGAATACACGAGCGGCGGCAACGCGCACCTCTTCATCACCCAACAGCAGGTTCCTGACACCAGGAACAAGCGTGCGTTTTGTGTTGCCTGTCCCGATGGACCAGTCCTTTATTCCCGCCGCTTTCGCATTTCCATTCCTCGCACAATCACGTAGGCAAGCAATGCGAAGATAAAGAAGACCAGCAGCATCCACGCGATACTTTGCAATGTGCCGATAATGGTTTGGTAGATTTCCAGCACCCACCGTTCGCTCGTAAGCTCCAGCAATTCCGCCTGGCCCGCCTTGGGAATGATGTACTTTTCCAGCTCCCAGATGCGAACCCCACCGGAAATGCCGACAACGTAGATGGCAAACAGAAGGTACTTGCTCCAGGCATCGGAGATATCCTCAGCCACAAGACGACGAAGGATCTTGTCGATGGGCGATTTGAATAAACGGACGATGATGAAGCATACCACAAGGGAAACGACAAAGCTGGCAATGAGTAACGAGAGAAACATGGTCTGTCTCCGGAATGTGGCGTGGGAAGAGAACGAAACCTGTTGTATTGTGATGAACAGAGAGAAAAATGTTGGAAAGCATCTCACGCCACCGGGCGTGCAGCGCGCGGCGCTCCAACGCCATCAATCCACCGTGTCACTTTGGAATCGGTGGCGATCACATCCGGCACCTCGGCAATCGGGTCAATCACGGCGTCCATACGGGCGATATCCTCACCCTCGACAATGGCAACGACGTCCGGACTGCCAAAGAGTGCATCAGCATGTATGACCCCGGGGATGTGGCGCACGGCTCGCAACACCTTTTTGGGTTGTCGACTGGTGATAAAAACGTAAGCCCATGGTGTCATACGGTCCCTTTCAAATGTTTGCTTGGAACGTTGTTACGGCCACACTCCCATCTCCTCGTCACCGAACCCGCGGTGTAAGCCAAGGGAGCGTGCGTACGAAACCACGCTATCATACTCGTCTATGCGTATCCGACGATTCAGCGGCGAGAGTTTCCCTGCCTTGTACGCAGGATGATATTGATCCATGATGTTGATGTAGGTTTCCGCCGAGATCTCTCGTGCAACGAACTCAAGAACTGCCGCCGAGCCGGCGATGTCGTTGGGCAGCACAAGATGGCGGACTAACAATCCGCGCCGAGCGATACCCCACTGGTCGGTGCGCAGATCTCCCACCTGCCGGTGCATCTCCTTGACTGCAGGGCGAACAACGTCCCAATAATCTCCCACCCCCGACCATCGGCGTGCCCTCTGGTTGTCCGAGTACTTGATGTCGGGCATGTAGATGTCGATGATGCCGTCCAGCAGGGAGAGGGTTTCAACAGACTCATACCCACCGCAATTGTACACAATCGGGATGCGCAGGCCGCGTTCGGCCGCCAGAGCCAACGCCTGGACGATCTGCGCGGTGTAGTGGGTTGGTGTGACCAGATTGATGTTGTGGCATCCCATCGCTTGCAGCGAAAGCATCACGTCCGCAAGCTCATCGGTCGTCACCGGATGCCCCGAGCGCAGATGGCTGATGTCGTAGTTCTGGCAGAAGAGACATTTGAGATTGCACGAAGAGAAGAAGATGGTGCCGGAACCGTGCCGCCCCACCAACACCGGCTCTTCGCCATAATGAGGTGCCGCACCGGAGATGATCACCTGGGTCGTCGCACGACACACACCGTATCGTCCTTCCAAACGGCGCGCACCGCACTGCCGGGGACAGAGCCGGCATTCTTCCATCAGTTCCAGAAGTGCATCTGCCCGCTCATGCAAAGTCCGGAGAGTAAGTCGCTCGCGATACGCAGCTTGACGTGTCGCTGTCCTCATCATGACATGCCCAGTGCTATCGTTCTTGCAGTCAAAATACGAAGACAGGAGGAAAGTTGCCGCCTCGGCTGCAAACACAAAGGGCGATCCTTCGTTTTGCTACTGTACTCCGGTGAAAAGGTCCCACGCAATCGCTTCTCGAAAGAACCTGAACCCTCGCGTGCGACCCACAATGGTCTCGCCCCAAAACCTTCTACTCCATCACAGCGATTGCGCGCAGCGGCCCGCCGCTTCCCCCCTTGATTTTCATCGGAAGCGCAATGACCGTGAAGCCGTGTTCGGGAAGCCGGTCGAGGTTGGCAACATTCTCGAACGCCGGGATGTTCGCCGTGAAGAGCATGACGTGACTTTCGAACCGCGTGGATTGTCCGTAGTCAATGCTGGGCGTGTCGATCCCTATGGCTTTGATGGAGCGACTGTTGATCAGCCACTTCGCTGTTTCGGGATGCAAGCCGGGGAAATGGAGCCGGGCAACGGCCTCCTGTCCTCGTTCGTCGGTTCCCATGTACTGCACGCGGTTGGGCCAGTACTTTCCAAAGCCGGTTCGGAGGAGGACGATGCAGCCCTTGGGAAGCTCGCCGTGTCGTCGTTCCCACGCGACAAAATCTTCAATCTGAACTTGATAGTCACGATTGTCGGCGCATTTCTTTGTCACATCAATCAGCACACCCACACCGACAAGTTGCTGGACGGGAATCTCGTCCACCGTGTGCTTGCCTTGTGCGAAATGGATCGGTGCATCGATGTGTGTGCCGCCATGCTCGGGCGCGGCGAAGCTGTTCGACGTATAGAAAAATCCCGCAGGTGTTACGCCTTCGAATCCTTTGATGAGCGCAAAGCCCTTCTCCGTAGACCAGTAGATCGTTGTGCTATCGAACGGATACGTGAGATCAATGATGGTGCGCTCGGCAAGCGGCACAGGCTCCCTCGTACATCCCGACAACAGAAGAATTCCCCACACAACAACATGGAATCGTTTCATACGATGCCTCCCGACTTAGGTTTTCGTTATCGAGCTCAAGCTCGTGGCAACTACCCCATCTATTGCCACAACGATCTCCTACCTCGTCACGTAGTCCGCAATTGTCAGCACGAACATAATGAAGAGCCAGAGTAGTCCGGCGCCAGCAAAGAGCCAGGTCAGCTTCGGGTTGTAGCGCAGGTGCATGAAGTACATCGCCACAATCGTTGCCTTCACTGTGGCAATGGCCATGGCGATGGAGATGTTGAGGAAGCCGAAGTTGTAGAACGCCACGTCAACCGTAACGAGTGTGAGAAGGATGAGTGTCACGAAGACGAGATAATAGACGCGTTGTGGAATGACGACGTGCGACATGCTTCAATCCCTGCTGAGGAGGTACAAGAGTGGGAACAAGTAGATCCAAACGATATCAACGAAGTGCCAGTACAATCCCGCAACATCAATCGGCGAGTAATACTCGGCCGTGAATCGTCCCTTCCACGATTGATAGAGCAGAACCAACAGCACACCGATGCCGATGATCATGTGCAGCGCGTGCAGTCCTGTCATCATGAAATAGAGTGAGAAGAAGATTTCGGCATGTTGCTCGTGCGGCCCCTCGAAGCGGAACGAGGCGCCCGGAATCAGATGCTCGTGGAACTTATGCGTGTACTCAAACCCCTTGATGACGAGGAAGCACGAACCCAAGACGATGGTGGCAATGAGGTAGCGGACAAGTGCCTTCGCGTGCCCGAGCTGCGCGCTGCGTACAGCCAGCACCATGGTAAGGCTGCTGCAAATGAGCACGCCGGTGTTGATCGCACCAAGAACGAGATTGAGACGAAGGCTCGCCGCGCCGAAGGCTTCAGGATACATCGAACGATACAACGCATAGCTGACGAACAATCCCCCAAAGAACATGATCTCCGTGACGAGAAACGCCCACATCCCCAGCGTGCCGGTCTCACGCTGCTGATCCATGTCCACAAAGTGATGAGCGTGCGCTGGTGCGCTGTCGGGCTTATGCGACACTCTTGGCCTCCTGATGATAGACGTACGGTTCGCCCGTGACGACAGGAATCTTCTCGAAGTTATGTGTCGTGGGGGGAGATGCTGTGGTCCATTCCAGCCCCGTCGCGCCCCAGGGGTTCGCGCCGACGTTCTTCTCTTTGCGCAAGGACCAAATCAGGTAGACCATGGGTATGATATAGCCGAGTCCGAGAATCGTCGAGCCTGCAGTCGAAAGGACGTTCAGCACCTGAAACTCGTCGGGATAGATGTAGTAGCGCCGCGGCATACCGAGATAGCCGAGAATGAATTGTGGAAAGAACGTCAGGTTGAAACCGACAAAAAGAATGAATGCAGAGAACTTCGCCCACGCCTCGTTGTACATTCGTCCGGTCATCTTCGGCCACCAGTAATGGATGCCTGCGAGATACCCCATCACCGCGCCGCCGACCATAATGTAATGGAAGTGTGCCACAACGAAGTACGTGTCGGTCAGGTGCACATCAGTCGCCAGGGACGCAAGAAACAGTCCCGTCAATCCACCAATCGTGAACAGGCCGATGAAGCCAAAGGCATAGAGGATGGGAGTGCGAAAATCGATGTTCCCTTTATACAAGGTTGCCGTCCAGTTGAACACCTTGATGGCAGAGGGAATCGCCACCATGAAGCTCAGGACCGAAAAGACATATCCGGCATACACCGACTGCCCGCTGACGAACATGTGATGGCCCCACACCAGAAAGCCGAAGATGGCTATGGCCATGATGGCAGAAGCCATGAACCTGTAGCCGAAAATTCTCTTCCGCGCAAAGCAGGTCACGACTTCACTCACCACCCCCATCGAGGGGATGATCATGATGTACACTGCAGGATGCGAGTAGAACCAGAACAGGTGCTGGAAGAGAATCGGGTCGCCGCCCAACGCCGGGTCGAAGATGCCGACACCCATCAGCCGCTCGAACAACAACAAGCAGAGTGTTATGGCAATGACCGGCGTCCCGAGAATGGTGATGATGCTGGTGGCGTAGCTTGCCCAGATGAAAAGCGGCAACTTGAACCACGTCAGTCCCGGCGCGCGCATCTTGTGGATGGTGGCGATGAAATTGACCGCCGTCAGAATCGACGAGAAGCCGAGGATGAACGCGCCGATCACCACCGGCACCACATTCGAAAGCGAGTAGGTGGAACTGTACGGAGTGTAGAATGTCCAGCCCGTATCCACGCCGCCGTTGACCAGCGCAAACAGCGCAAAGATGCCGCCGATGTTGTACACGTACCAACTCAACAAGTTCAGCTTAGGAAAAGCAAGGTCCTTTGCACCGATCATGAGCGGGACGAGGAAATTCCCGAGCACGGCCGGAATGGATGGGATGAGAAAGAAAAAGATCATCACGACGCCGTGCATGGTGAAGAGCCTGTTGTACGTCTCCGCCGAGACGATATCCCCCTGCGGCGTCATCAGTTCCAGTCGCAACAGGAACGCAAAGAACCCACCGACAAAAAAGAAGAGTGTAATGGAGATGAGATAAAGAATCGCGATACGTTTATGATCAACTGTCAACAGCCATGACTTGACGCCGTAGCCTGCATGGATGTAATCGTTCTCAACGTCAACGACCGCGTGATGTTCTGGCTTACTCATATGGTGCTTCCTCTACTTTCCCTGTACCGGCGGGAGCGCCCGGATATACTCGATTAACTGATTCACCTGATCCTGCGTCAACTGGTTACGATAGCTGGGCATCAGCTGCTGATAGCCGGCCACCGTCTTCGCCGCAGGATTCAGAATTGATTCGCGAATGTATTCCTGATCGGCAACAATCGTCTGACCAGTGGTAAGCCTCACCTGCCTGCCCCACAAGCCATCGAGTGCCGGCCCGCGCGGCCCCGTATCTTGGCGGTGACACGTTCGGCAACCGTAGCGGTCAAATAGCTCGGCACCCGATGATGCCATCGCAACGCCTGTACGACTCGTGCCCATCAGCCATTGCTCATACTCGGCGGGTTCCATGGCAATCACCTTGCCGATCATACCCGAATGCGATGTGCCGCAGTATTCAGCACAAAACAGATGATACTCGCCCGGCTGGGTCGCCTCGAACCATTGTGTGGTGTACCGCCCCGGCAGCACGTCCTGCTTGACGCGGAAGGCAGGAATATAGAAACTGTGAATGACATCCTGCGAGGTCATGATAAGCTTGACGGGCCGACCGACCGGAACGTGCAGCTCGTTGATTTCGCGGTTCCCCTCCGGATGCTGAATCTTCCACATCCACTGCTTGCCGACGACGTAAATCTCCATTGCGTTGGACGGTGGCACACGCATATCCAGATACAGCTTGGCAGACCAACCAAAGATGAACAGTGCAATCGTGAGTGGAATGAGCGACCACGCCAGCTCGAGCGGCAGGTAGTCGTTCAACGCGCCTTTGCGCGAGGCGGGCGAGCCTTTCCGATACCGCACTGCAGAAAAAACCAACCCAATGGTAATCACCAAACTGAAAAACAAGCTGACTGCGACAAGAAAGTAGAACAATGCATCGATCTTGCCGGCTATCGTCGAAGCACTCTCAGGTAGTAGCGGGAAACTCCACATGGGCTATGATGAATGACAGTTCAAGCAGATACCAAACTCCGGTTCAGCTCCAAGGTTCACGCTCCAAGGTCCAACAAGATCTCACGGCGCTGGAACTTGCACAACATCAATTCAGTCGCTCCTTTGAAACGGCCAGGGTTTTTCTTTTCTCCCGGCGGAGGTTGTAGAACATGTAGCCGCCGACAATCAACAGCGTCAACACTCCTCCCACCCGCAGCAGGTTTGCGACCACCATTCCATACTTCCCTGTTGTCGGGTCGTAGTGATAGCAGAGCAGGAGAAGCTTATCCACGGGCGAGCCGATTTTCTCCTGTGCGGCTTCCATCAGCGAGAAGGTCAAGTCCTTCGCTCCATATTCAATGCCGTAGAGGTAACGAGCGAGCTTGCCCTGGGGCGTAGCGACCATGATGCCGCTGGCATGCGCAAACTGCTTCGTCGGCACATCGTACACGAACTTGAATCCGACGGCATCGGCAAGCTTCTTGACCGAAAGCGAATCCCCCACCAGAAAATGCCACCCATCGGCCACGCCTGCACGAGCATACTCGGTCACGTACGTGTCCTTCTTCTCCGCTGCCATCTCGTGTGTTTCGTTATGGTCGATGCTCACCGTAACGACTTCAAACTCGGTGCCCGCGGTAAACTGTAACGTCTTGAATGTCTGCACCATGCCGTTCAAGACCTGTGTGCACAGCATCGGACAACGATAGTACACAAGTGAGATGATGACGGGCTTGGTGTGAAAGTATTTGCCAAGCTCGACAAGGTTCCCCTCGTCGTCAGTGAATTTCAAGTCGAGAGGAACCTGCTCGTTCAGCTTCTGGTCAATGCCGACTTCCGTGAACGCCCGCGCGGCGGCTTTCGTCGGGTCCATCATCTGCGCCGAAGTTGCGGAAACCAGAAGCACCATGCTGAGTATGATGCCGACGAAACTGATACGATTCATGTGCTTACCAATCCAATGATTCATGATTCCATCCCCCCTCCTCCGCCACTCTTCACTTGCGTGCAACGGGTAGTCCTTGCTTCACCACCAACTCCATTGCCCGTTCGATCGGGATGCGAACAATGCCGGAATCTTTGCTCACCCACCCGTAACTCGCAAGAATCGAGTCCTGCTGCCGAACGAACGGGATCAACGCAACGTGGGGATCGGCTTGCAGACGCGGGACTGGCGGTAAGTTCGCCGTATCCGGCACGACGAATGTCCGCGGCGGCGCATGAGGCTCAGGGGTATATGACTTGAACACCGTGTACAACCCCCATGAGAAGAGAATCCCGGCGATCATCAGTCCCGCCGAAAGCGCCAAGCCTGCAAACGTCACCGTCTTTGCATTGACGTCGCTTGTTTCAAATCCTCGTTTGACGGCCTCGTCGGTAGCCGTATGTTTGTGATCTGCCATACTCAGTGCTGCTCTGCCATACCCTTGTGGAAGCGCGGATCGTGCAGCGGCAGGAGCGGCTGGCTCTTCAGATGGTTGATGAACAGCCAGACCCAGATGCCGCCGAGTGTCATGGGTGCAACGATTGTCAGCCAGTGGACATGGAAGCGATGCTCATTAAATGCGGGATAGACAAGCCAGTACATGTCCACCAACCGCATCACCAGAACCCAGCCGGCGATGCGGGCAAGCGGCTCGATGTGGCGTTTTAACTGCCGCGAAAGCAAGAGGGCAAACGGAACGGCGAAATGCCCTACGATGAGGATCGCCGCCAGCACGCTCCATTCGGCATTCATGCGCCGTAGGTGCCACATGTTGTCTTCCGGCAGGTTGCCCGACCAAATGATGAGGAACTCTGAGAAGGCAACATACGCCCACAGGATTGTGAATGCCATCATCAGGTTGCCGAGATGATGAACGTGGCGCGTGGTGAGAATGCTCGCCAGGGGTTCGTACTGGGCGAGTACGCGCACGAGAAGAATGCAAAAGGCCAATGCTGTGAGTCCTGCTCCCACAATTCGCCCGATGCCATACATCGTCGAAAACCACTCCGGCTCCAGCGACATCATCCAGTCGACCGAAGCCAGCGTCACCGTCAGGACGAAGAACACCATCGAAGGCCCGCTGAAGATCTTCATTTGTCTGGTCAGGTGCGGATCGGCCCGTTCATCCTGCTCACGAGATTTCCTCGACAGCCACAGTGCCACAAAAATCCAGAAACCAAAATAGATGATTTGGCGACCGACGAAGAACGGCACGTTCAGATAGCCGAGCTTCTTCTCCACCGCATGGCTTGTCGCCGCCACCTCATGGTGTGTCCAGGGGTAGAGCTGACTCATTCCCAACAAGATGGGAACGAACAAGAACGCCATGTACGGCAGCGTCCTTGCACCGGACTCGACATAGCGCTGCACAATGTGTCCCCAAGAACCGGACACAAGATGATGAAGGATCAGAATGCCGAGACACCCCAATGTCAGTCCCATCCAGAAGACATATCCATAAAGATACGATTGAAAGAAATCCGGTTGAGAGATCATCGCCCCAACCGCGAGCAACACGACGCCCGCAACGCCGACCACGAGCGCCCGTTGCTGCACCTTATTGAAGTGCGGAAGGAGTGATTCGTTGTGATTCATTTCGTCTGCTCAAGGATTTTGTTCCTATCGATTTCCGGTAGCTGCGCCACCGGCACGTGCTGGCTCAGTTGCAGCGCGCGGATATAGCCAACGATTGCCCAGCGGTCTTCCACCGGAATGCTGGGCGCGTAGCTGTACATGCGGCCAAATCCGTTGGTGATCACGTCGAAGTAGTAACCCACGGGGCGCGCACGCACGCTGTCGCTGTGGAACGAGTTTGGCCGCGGGAATCCGCGCTGCACAATCATCCCTCCCCCATCGCCCAGCCTGCCGTGGCACGGTGTGCAGAAGGTATTGTACCGATCCCTACCGCGTCGCATCACGCTGTCGGTAACGGCAAACGGAAACGCCTCCGCAAACGTGCCCCCTACTTTGCCGGTGTGCAGCAAGTCATTCGTACCTGCGTGGCCACGAGCAACCGTCCCTTCTGGAATGGGGCGGACAGACGATCCATCAACGAAGAATGCATTCCGCTCCAGTGGCTTGATTCTTCCCGTATCCCACATGTCGTTGCAGCCGACAAGGACGGTGAGCGCGATGGGGACAAACACGATGGTATGCAGAATTCGCATCACTCAATCTTCATCCTGATGGTACGGGTCTTTCGTGTGGACATGCTCAACGACTGAGATGTGGTCGGGCTTCAAGCTTTCGAGAAACTTACGCGTCTCCACTTTGTCGAACTGAGGATCAATGGCCTCGATCAGGAGAAAGAACCTGTCCTTCGTTGCCAGCTCGAAACGATCGACATTGAACACAGGATGCACCGGGCGCGGCAACCCGTTACGGAAAATCATCCCAACGACGGCGCCGAAGGCCGAGAACAGGATCGTCAACTCGAAGGTCACCGGAATCCACTGCGGCCAACTGTTCAGCGGTCGTCCGCCGATGTTCAGCGGGTACTCGATGACGTGCACCCAGTATTGGAAGAAGAATCCGACCAGCATGCCGGTGAGTCCGCAGCAGAGCACGAACAGGGGAAGCTTCGTGTGCCTGATGCCGAGGGCGTCCGTCAGTTCTTCCATCGGGAAGGGTGTAAACGCGTCCATCTCGTGGTAGCCTGCCTTCTTCGCGCGCTCGGCTGCCGCAAGCACCTTCTCCGGCGCGTCGAACTCGGCCATCAAGCCGTAGATGTCGGGACGTTGCACAAAGAAGTTCATATGAGAACCATCAGTTCACACCTACAGACGTTCGAATCACTTTTTGGGCCATTTCCCCGCACGGAAAAGCATGTGGAGGTCGGGTCTCCGACGGACTCCTTCGGAGCTGCTTCGGGCTACGTCCGCCTCCGGCGGCACCCTCCGCATCCCTCACGCAAAACCAACTGGGAGCCTTATGCTGCATCGGCACTCGTGTCGATCTTCCGTCCCCGCCAGGGTAACAAATGTTTGATCTCGAAGATTGAAATCATCGGCATTACGCGGACGAACACATAGATCAGCCAGACGAAGAAGCCGATGGTGCCGAGGTAGAGACTCCAATCCCAGATTGTCGGGCGGAACATGTCCCACGACGACGGCAGGAAGTCGCGATGCAAACTCGTCACAACGATGACGAAGCGCTCGAGCCACATGCCGATGTTGACAATCAGCGAGATGACAAAGAGCAGCGGTACATGTGTCCTCACCTTCTTGAACCACAACAACTGCGGCGTCAGCCCATTACAGAAAATCAACACCCAATACGACCACCAGTACGGACCGAAGATGCGGTTGTACATCATGAAGCGTTCGTACATGCTGCCGCTGTAGTACGCGAAGAACAGTTCCATGAGGTATCCGTAGAACACGATCAGACCCGTCGCCAACATCACCTTCGCCATGTAGTCGAGATGGCGATCGGTGATGAAGGATTCGAGTTTGTACCATCGCCGCGCGGGGATCAACAGCGTCAGCACCATGGCAAAGCCCGAGTAGATCGCGCCCGCAACAAAGTACGGCGGAAAGATGGTCGCATGCCAACCGGGAATCAAACTCACCGCAAAGTCGAAACTCACCACCGAGTGGACCGAAACGACCAACGGGGTCGCGAGTCCGGCAAGCAGCAGGTACGACATCTCGTACCGGTGCCAGTGATGCGCCGAGCCACGCCAGCCCATCGCCAGAATGCCGTAGATGACTTTCTGCCAGTGCTTCTTCGCCCTGTCGCGCATCGCCGCGAGGTCGGGAATGAGTCCCACGAACCAGAACATGAACGAAACGGTCAAGTACGTCGTCACGGCAAACACGTCCCAGATGAGCGGGCTGCGGAAGTTCACCCACATCCCCATCGTATTGGGGTACGGCAGCAACCAGTAGTCCAACCACTGCCGGCCTGTGTGCAGTGCAGGGAAAAGCCCCGCACACGCAACGGCAAAGAGCGTCATCGCCTCGGCGAAGCGATTGATCGCGTTGCGCCAGTGCTGATGCAGCAGCAGAAGAATGGCCGAGATGAGTGTGCCCGCATGACCAATACCGACCCACCAAACGAAGTTGGTGATCTCGAATGCCCAGCCCACCGGATTGTTGTTGCCCCAGACGCCGGGGCCGAACAACAGCACAGCGCCCACCGCAAGGACGAACACAAGGAGAAGTCCCGACGTGACGGCGAGTGTCACCATCATTGCCTTGGGCGTCTTCGCGTAGAGAACGTCGCCGGCTATCTTCTCGGTAATCGTGCCGTAGGTCTCGTGCGGTGCAACAAGCGGCTCGGGACGCGGTAGGGTTGCAGTATGTCGGTGCTCAGCCACGTTCTTATCCGTGATGATCTGTTGTTGCCGCAGAACCCTCGACTGCGATCTCCGGATTGGGATTCCTGAGCTTTGCAAGATACGACGTGCGTGGTTTCGTGTTCAGTTCCGCGAGCAAACCGTAGGCACGTGGCTCTGCTTTCATCTTGGAAACCTTCGAGTTCTTGTCATTGATGTCGCCAAATGTGATCGCCTGCGCGGGACATGCGGACTGACACGCAGTAACAATTTCGCCATCGCGAATCAAGCGATTTTCTTTTTTCGCTTCGATGCGCGCGGCACTGATACGCTGCACGCAGTAGGTGCATTTCTCCATCACACCACGGTTGCGCACCGTGACGTCGGGGTTGTACAAAAGCTGCAAGGACGCTGTCTCCGTATCCGAGTATTGCAGATAGTTGTAGCGACGGACCTTGTATGGACAGTTGTTGGAACAGTACCGTGTACCGACGCAGCGGTTGTAGGTCATCACGTTCAGACCTTCATGATCATGCGTGGTTGCAGCAACGGGACACACAGGCTCACACGGAGCGTTTTCGCAGTGCTGACACGCAACAGGCATCATCGCCATCTCGGGATTGTCCAGGTCGGTGCCGACATAGTAGCGATCGACCCGAATCCAGTGCATCTCGCGTCCACGTTCCACCTGCTTCTTGCCGACAACGGGAATGTTGTTCTCCGACTGACATGCAATCATGCATGCGTTGCACCCGGTACACGCGTTCAGGTCAATGGTCATTCCCCACGCATAGCCGTCGTACTCGAACGGTGGATAGAAGGACTCCTCTTGCGTCGGCACGTGTGCCATATGCCTGGCAAAGTCCGGCTCAGCGAGATACTCATCAACCGTTGCCTCACGGATGATGGGCCGACCGTCCATGCTCCAGTGTTCTTGCGTGGAGGCAACCCTGTACCACTCACCCGCCTTCTTGATCTCCGCAGCGCTGCCGAACCAGAGACTATTCGACGAGCGCAGTGCGTAGGCGTTCGCCCCGATGTTGCTGCCCACGTTCCCTGCCCGCGTTCTTCCGTACCCGAGGTGAACGGTCACCGCATCATCCGGGTGGCCTGGGAGAGTCCATGCCGGAAGCTTCACCGTCGCCCCGCCGTACGTGACCTCCACCATGTCGCCGTTGCTCACATCCAGCTTCTGCATGGTAGCGGGACTCATCAACGCCACGTTATCCCACGTTAGTCGGGTAACTTGCTTCGGCAGTTCTTGTAGCCATCCGTTGTTTGCAAAGCGGCCGTCGTACACGGAAGGGTCGGGACGGAAATTGATCTCCAGTCCGGATGAAGGCGTCGATGAGAACGCCCATTGCACGCTCTGGAAGCTCACCCGCTGCGGTTGGAGTTGTGTACCCGGTACAACACCGTCCTGCAGACAGTTTCTCCACCACGCATCGAAGTCCGCCGCGACGGCTTTCGTTCTCCAGTATGCTTTCACGATCGCTTCGCTCGGCCGACCCGTTCCAAAGATCTCATCCAATACTTCGTGGACGGACTTTGTTGCGTAGAGGGGAAGGATTAACGGCTGCATGATCGTGGCGGTACCGTCGAATGCGCGAGCATCACTCCACGTTTCGAGATAGTGCGACTCCGGAATGTGCCACGTGCAGTGCTGGCTCGTCTCGTCGTCGTACATACTCAGATGCGCACTCAACTCGACCCTCGAGAGAAGTTCGCCGACGCGAAGATCGGCCGGGGCATTGTACACCGGGTTGCCACCGAGAATGAGCAACATGTCCACCGACCCTCTCGTGATGTCTTCGGCAAGGGATTTCAAGGATCGAAGATGATGGGCTCCACGTCCCTCCACAGGCTCCGTGTATTCAACAGTCCGATCAGCATTGTCTAACAGAACATTCATCGCGTGTGCAAGAGCGTGGACGACGGGCGGTTGGTGGTTTCCCGCGATGACAAGACATGCACCACGGTGCGCTTGAAGGTCTCGTGTAAGTGCGGAAAGCGTTTTGTCATCCACAGGAGAAGTTGTCTCCGAAACACCCGCAACACCGATCTGCGCGGCCAGAGCACGTGCAAAATTCTCCACTTCGCTCGCCTTCATCCGGAAACGATGATCGGCCATACCGCCGGTGATGGTGGGTGTGCTTTCGGCTGCGTAGAGACGATTCATGCGTGCGTTCGTTCCGCTTACGCGACGCCTGTCCGCAAAGTCACGAGCATACCGAACGCTGCCGGGGCCAAGCGCAAGGAAATCGGCATCGAGCGAGAGAACCACATCGGCTTTGTCGAACCGATAGCGCGGCATCACCTCTTCACCGAAAAGCATCTGCATACCTTCTCGCACTGCATCAAGCCCGCACGGCTCATACTGATGCCACTTTGCTTCCGGGAATGCAGTGAGAATTGCTTGAATCTGCGAGATGAGTGTTGGGGAGGTGATATTTTCCGTGAGGATGCGAAGCCCTGCACCCCTTAATGCCCGTTGTGCTTCTACTTGCGGCCTCGCCGACTCAACAAATCTCTCCCAAGTGCTGGCCACTCTCCGGTGCACAACAGCCTGCGAGCGGTCGGGATCGTAGAGACTGAGAATCGAGGCGGCGGCAAAGATATCCGTTGCTCCGAGACTTGCGGGATGGTCGGGGTTCCCCTGAATATGGGTTGGGCGCCCCATATGGCTGGTAGCCAGAACCCCTTGTGCGTATCCGCCCAACACGAACGCCGTTGCATACTTCAGCGGTTTGCCCGGCACCACCAACTCCGGAGGCTTCACGTATGGGACGATCTTTTCCTCCGGCTGCTTCACACATGCGGTCAATCCAGCCAGCGACAACGATGCGCCCATGACTTTCAGGAACTCTCGCCGGCTAACGCCCTCGCCCCACGTTGATGCTTCACGAGGGAATTCGCGCTCCAGGAACTCCTTGAACTCCTCCGTCTCGGCGATCTCGTCCAAACTCCTCCAGTACTCCCTGCCGCTCTTGGCGGTGAGTTTTTCTCTCACATCATTGATGTTCAGAACAGTCGTGTCGCTCATGTGGATTTACACAACCAAGCCGTGTGGTGAAGGAATCGTAATGGACGTGAAGCGCCGCTAATCATTTGGTTTGTGGTTTGACAAAAGAGCTTAAAGACGACGTATTTTCAATGAAACATTCCTCGATTCGCGTTGATTCGCGGTCATTCTTCACCGGCGCGGAACCTCCGTTACTCATACATTCATCGGTGGCAAATGGAACAATCGGTCAGTTGCTTCACCTGCACGTTGTATTTCTTCACCAACTCTTTCCCAAAGGCGATTTGATCCTTCGGTGGCACATAGTCGAAATTATACACCTCCTCGACCGGCCGGATGTATTTCTCCGGTGCGCGATGACAATCGAGACACCAACTCATGTGCATCGGATTGGTACGCCAGACCAGCGGCATGGCATTCACGTTCCCGTGGCACACCTGACAAGCGATGCCCTTGTTGACATGAATACTGTGATTGAAGTACGCAAAGTCCGGCAGGTCATGAACACGTACCCATTCCAGAGGTTTCTCGGTACGATAGCTCGCGCGAACAGGCTCCAGCATTTGCGCGCCTGTCCAGATTTGCGAGTGACAGGTCATGCATGTGTGAGTAGCAGGAATGCCGGCAAAGGCGGCTTTCTCGGCCGTTGTGTGGCAGTAGCCACAGCTAATGCCGAGGCCGTTCACGTGGTGTTCGTGACTGAAGGGAATCGGCTGCTCCTTCGGGACGTTCACATCGGTGAAATACCCCGAGCGATACAAGTCCCAACACACCCACCCGATGAATCCGGCCACCAACAGCACTGCAACAATACTGGCCCGCGAGATCACTCTCATGCTGGGATGAAAGATCTGGGCCATCTATCTGTACAGTCCTTTCGTCATGTTCCGGATACGTCAGTAGGCTGAGCGAAAGCCGATTGTGAATGAACAGCCGTCGCCTTGGCGATGATTGCTTCACGAAGGTCAGCGAACAAGACAAGCAGGAATCATCTCGCGACGGACATAAATATACGGGAGATGCCTCTTAGTATCAAGCAGCAGTAAAGAAAATTTTGCTCTCCTTCGAGAGGTGTTGAGTTTTCTTACACCGCACCCTCTTCTCGAAACTCATCGCGACAAAGCCCATCCACAACGAGCGGATGGGCTTCATCGCGAACCGTGACACCTGAAGCTTATGTCTTATCTCACGAGAAGAAGTTTCTTCGTTTCCGAATAGGGTCCCGCCGTCAGTCGGTAGAAGTACACACCGCTGGCATGCGTCCGCGCGTCCCACATCGCGGTGAACACGCCCGGTGATTGCTCGGCATCCACCAGGCGCTCGACTTCTCTGCCGAGAGCGTCGTACACCACAAGCTGTACTCGACTGCTCGTCGGAAGTGAATACCGAATATGCGTTGTGGAATTTCCGCCGGAGGCGGATCCGCCCGTGGCGGAGAAAGGATTCGGGTAGTTCTGGTAGAGAACGTACGACTCAGGGGTCGCGCTCTTGTAGTCAATCACACCGGTAACGAGACTGGTCTCGTACACGCCACGGCCATGCGTTCCGATGCGTATCTTATTCCCCGCAAGGTTGTAGTCGAGACTCATGGCAACAGTGTTCGGAAGTCCATCAGCAAGTTCCGTCCAGCTCTGGCCGTAGTCTGTTGAAATGAATACGCCGACGTCTGTTGCAACGAGGTACGTGCTTGTAGCAAAGCCCGGATAGTAAATCAGAATGTCGTTCGCGGGAGAATCCGGCAGGTTGCCGGTAATGTTGGTCCAGCTCGTTCCTCCGTTGGTGGAACGATACACCTTGCCCGTACCAAAACCGGAGTAGGTTACAAGAACAACGTTTTCCGAATCGGGATGGACGGCAACACTGGTGATGATGTTCGTCGGCAACCCGCTAAAGACGCCGACGAAGTTCACGCCGCCATTGGTCGAGCGATAAATCTGTCCCCCGGAAGTTGCGTACATGACATTCGGGTTGGAGCGACTGATCGCCATCTCACGAATCGTCCCGCTGGTTCCACTGGAGATGGGAAACCACGACGCGGCGGAGTTCGTCGTTTTGAATACCTGCTGACGCGCAGTATAGAAAATGCCATCCGTGTCGGGATGCGCTATGATGGGACCGACCCACGCCCCGGAGCCGCTCAAGCCCGATGTTGCCGAAGACCAGTTGTAGCCGCCATTGAGCGAACGGTAGACGCCGTTGTTCTGCGTTTCACCCAAGATCGTCATGGGATTTTGAGGATGGAAACACACCTCGCCCCCATCGCCACCAAACGCCGCGGCCCAGTTGATGCTGCCGAGCGTGCGTTGGGTGCCGTTATCTTGCGTGCCGCCGAGGATGTGTTGCCAGTTCGAGGGATCGGAAGCGATGCGGTAGAACTGCGTCAGCGTCAGCGTTGCGTTGAGGTTCGTCCAACTCGTTCCGCGATCGGTCGAACGCCACACGCCGCCATCATTCACACAGAACATTTGATCGGGGTCGGTGGGATGGAATGCAACGTTGTGCTGATCCACATGCACGCTGCCGCCGCTGTAGCCGTTGGTGATATTCTGAAATGTGGTGCCCCCGTCGGTCGAGCGCCAGATGTCAATCGAACCAACATAGACATAGTTGGGATCGAAGGGGTTCACATGAATGTAGAAATCGTACCATGCCTGCCCGCCGTTGAAGTTGACGCTGTTCGCGACACGTGTGAAACTCATCCCAAAATCCGTTGACTTGTACACATGAATCCCAATACTACTGGAGTGATGCGCCGAGTATATGATGTTCGGAGAGGATTTTGCAACTGCCAGATGATTCCTCGTCTGCATCGTGAGTGCACTCACGGACGTAAATGTCTGCCCGCCATCAGTCGAAATGCGATACCCGATGCCGCTGCCAATGGCGTAGGCGGTATCACCGCTTGGCGTGAAGACAACATCATCGGCGCGGCCGTTCAAGAGCTGAGTCCAGCTCACACCGCCGTCGGTGCTTCGGTACAGCCCGCCCGAAACACCGAGGCTTGTCCTGCTGCCCAACGCCGCAAGAAGCTGGTTCGGAGAGTTAGGCCTGATGACCAATCGCGAGAAATACGAAAGCGAGGGAAGGCCCGCTGTGTAGCTCGTCCATGTGGTACCGCCGTCAGTGGACTTGAGAAGCCCACGTCCATAGTACGAAGCGCCGGAATAGGTAGCCTCACCTGTTCCGTAATAAATGATGTTCGTGTTGGCCGGATCGATGGCCAGCGCGCCGGAAGAGAGCGAGGGCTCACCATGCGTTTTGGGAACCCACGTCAGACCGGCGTCGGTGGTTTTCCACACACCCCCAAACGCCGCGCCGAGATATAGCACGTTCGGATTCTGAGGATCATAGGCGATGGTCGTGATGCGAGAGGAGATGTTGCCGTACGAGAAATAGTAGCCGGGCGTCGGCCCGATGTTGGTCCACACCACATTCCTGGCAAAGAATCCCTGCCTGCTTCTCAACTCCTCCCGCTGACGAAGTGCCTTGGCGTATGCGTCATCAGGAAGGTA
Source organism: uncultured Chitinophagales bacterium (assembly GCA_964539775.1). GTDB lineage: Bacteria > Bacteroidota > Ignavibacteria > UBA10030 > UBA6906 > CAADGV01. The sequence goes on along the minus strand of CAZIKE010000021.1, from coordinate 11,917 downwards.
ATTGTTGGGATACATCCGTTGCTCGTAAAACCAACGTTCCCGCTGGAAGGCATTTTGCCTCTTGACCGATTCGTCGGCTTGATCATATGGATTGTCGGGAATGTACAGGTCTTGTGCGACCGCGACATGAGTAAGCAGAAGAACGAATGCAAGTGCGACGTGCTTCATGGGTCCCCTCCTTAGTGTGATGGTGTGAAGACGTTTGCACGTATCATATGATATTTCCTTCAGGTTCGCAACTGCTGCGCATAGAAGTGTTGACTCCGTCACTTGGGCTACACTGCTCGCGCATCGCAATGGAACTCCGCCGAAGCCCGACGGCTGTGAAGGCTCGCATCGCCCTTCTGCGGTTGCATCTTTCTACCCAATTAGGTACCTACATGGTGGATGTCTACTCACGGCAGCATGCACGCACGTCTCTCACATAGCGCTGTAGTTCTGCTGGCGTTGTGCTACGGCTCGGTGAGTCTCGCCGAACCCTTAGAGTCCTTCGCCCGCATGATCTGCCCCGGTTCCACGCCGCAGCGCATAACGTCGGCAAAGTCCACCAAGCCGATGAGCGGCGCGTCGTACGTCGTTGCACGCCGCCATCTTCCGCTCACGAAACAGATCGAGCTTCCACCGCACGAGGCGGTCGTCCGAGAAGGGGACGACCGTGCCGCAACTGTCACCGGAGTTCTTCTTCCAGAACCAAACCACGATGTAGAGCAGTTTCGCCCCACGGCGTTACGTTCCCGTCCTCCGCCGCCAGACATGACGGTCGGTTAGTTTACCCCTCCAGCGGAAGCGACACTTCCGTGGAAAGAACACTCATTGATCTCATGGCAACGGAGGCATCCCATGAACATTCACCAGCGAGGACCCAGTGAGGAGCAAGAGCCCGGTCTCCCCCTCCAGTTCAAGATTCTTGTGGTTATCATCGCAGGCGGAGTACTGTTCCTTCTCCTTCAAGTATTAGGAGTTTTCTAAGAGACAGCAACGCGTCGCCGGAGAGCGGCAACCCACCGGCGACGCATCTCGACGCGTTTCATTTCAGCTTCGACAAGGAGGTGTCGTATGAAGCCTATTGACCCGACTGCCCTCGATCAAAAAATCATTGTCCGCAACATCCGCATGGAGGATTATGAGCAGCTTGTCGCACTCCAGGAAAAATGCTTTCCCGACATGAAGCCGTGGACGCGAGAACAGTTAGCGAGCCAACTCTCCATTTTTCCACAGGGACAGATTTGCATCGAGTATGAAGGCCGCATTGTCGCATCCTCCAGCAGCCTTGTGCTCGACTTTGCCATGTACGGCGAGACACACGATTGGCGGCAGATTTCCGATAGCGGATTCATCCGCAACCACAATCCGGAAGGCAATACACTCTACGGCATCGAGATTATGGTTGACCCCGAGTTCCGCGGTATGCGACTCGCCCGCAGGCTGTATGACGCCCGCAAGCGGCTTGCACAAGAGATGAACCTGATGCGCATTGTGCTCGGCGGACGTATTCCCGGCTATGCCAAGTATAAGGACCAGATGACGGCGCGTGAGTACGTTGACAGGGTGATGAAGAAATCCCTTGTTGATCCGGTGCTGACAACACAGCTTTCCAATGGGTTCGTTCTGAAGCGTCTCATCAAATCCTACCTCACCTCCGACAGAGAATCCGACGGCTATGCAACGCTGTTGGAGTGGTCGAACCTCGATTACCAGCCCGATACGTCGAAGGTCTTCGTTCCCAGCAAAGCAGTCCGTATCTGCGCTGTCCAGTATCAGCTGCGTGAGGTCAGGAGCTTCGACGAATTTGCCCGTCAGTGTGAGTACTTTGTGGATGTTGCAGCAGATTACAAAACTGACTTCGTTCTGTTCCCCGAACTGATTACCACCCAGCTTCTTTCCTTCATTAGAGCCGAACGCCCCGGGGTCGCGGTGCGCAAGTTAGCAGAGTTTACACCGCACTACCTTGAGTTGTTCTCTCGCCTTGCCATCAAATACGACGTGAACATCATTGGCGGGTCGCATTTCGTCGTGGAGGGTGATCATCTGTACAACGTCTCCCACCTGTTCAAGCGCAACGGTGGGGTCGGGAAACAATACAAGTTACATATCACTCCCAACGAGAAACACTGGTGGGGCGTGGAGCCCGGAAACTCCATCGAAGTGTTCGACACAGATAAAGGGAAGATTTCGATTCAGATCTGCTATGATATCGAATTTCCGGAGGTCTCGCGCATTGCCGTTGAGAAAGGTGCACGCATCATTTTCGTTCCGTTCAACACGGACGAACGCAACGCCTATCTGCGCGTCCGATACTGCGCGCAGGCGCGGTGCATCGAGAACCATGTGTACGCCGTGATTGCAGGAACCGTTGGCAATCTCCCTGCCGTCGAAAACATGGATGTGCAGTACGCACAGTCGGGTATCTTCACTCCCGCCGACATCCCGTTTTCACGTGATGCCATCAGCGCCGAGTGTACCCCCAACATCGAGACGGTGATTGTGGATGATGTTGACCTCGAGCTCTTGAAGCGTCACCGGCAAACAGGAAGCGTGCTCAACTGGAACGACCGACGCTCCGACCTGTACGAAGTGCGGCTGAAGAAACCCCGGGAACCCAAAGTCCCCATTCCGCAGAATTGAACCACGCGAGTCTTCGGCGGCGGAATCGGTTCCTCTTTGCTGCGCTGTACTTCAGCGAGGGGGCACCGATTGGGTTCCTCTGGTGGGCACTGCCTGCACAGCTTCGGAGTGACGGAGTTCCGATAGAGACCATTACGCTTCTCACGTCGGTGCTTGTCGTTCCCTGGACGCTGAAGTTTCTTTGGGCACCACTCGTTGATCTGTTCTCCGGTAGAAGGTGGACGCTGAAGCGCTGGGTGCTCGCCGCGCAGTGCGCAATGGCGGTGTGCATTCTTCCGCTGATCTTTCTCAGCTATGGAAGCGACTTTCCCCTTGTCGTTGCGTGCCTTGTGCTTCATTCCTTTTCGGCGGCAACGCAGGATGTGGCAATCGACGCGCTCGCCATCCACACAGTACCGCCGGACGAACGCGGCACAATCAACGGCTGGATGCAGACGGGAATGCTGCTCGGACGTTCGCTGTTCGGAGGAGCGTCGCTCATCGTCAGTGCCCACATTGATCAACGGGCGGTATTTGCCGTGCTTATGGCGGCCATCCTTTCCTCGGCTCTGCTTTTGGCTCGGTCGAGGATGCCGATGCGGCATGAACTCAGGCAGGAAACCAGCCGGCAGCGCCTGCATGCGTTTGCCGCCCGGCTCAAGACCGTTGCACGAGCACGATCAACGTGGTTAGGTTTTGCCGTTGCCGTCTTTGGGGGCGCGGCGTTTGAAGGAACCGGAGCAGTAGCAGGTCCCTTCCTCGTTGACAGAGGGGTCTCCGCCGAAACCGTCGGCATATTCTTCGGCTTACCTGTCGTCGCAGCGATGATGACCGGATCGCTGCTCGGTGGGTTCATTGCGGACAAACTGTGTAAACGAACTGCTGTGATGTTATTCGTCATTTTCATGGTTACTGTGGTTATGACTCTTGCAATCGTTGATGTGTGTTTTGATGGGGAGAAGAACGTGTTGCTGCCGATGCTGACGCTGCTGTATCTCGGCATCGGCTTGTTCACCGCGGCCTCGTATGCGTTCTTCATGGAGATTACTGAACCGGGTCTTGCTGCAACGCAGTTCAGTGCATTCATGGGCGCGACGAATCTCTGCGAGGCGTGGTCGGCGTTCGTTATCGGAAGAATGATTGCAGGCTTTGGTTACCCGGCTGCATTCATCGGAATGAGTTTTTTCTCGCTTGTAGCGCTCCCCGCCCTGTTAGTATTTAGGCACGCCTCACCTTCGCGCTGAGTGGATCATGATCGGGATCGAGTTCATACTTCTGATCGTTTCCACACTCATTCTTGCAAGTGTTGGCATTGCGCGGGCAACGCACAACCTTGGGGTGCCAACGCTCCTCCTCTTTCTGGCGGTCGGCATGCTGGCGGGCAGCGAAGGTCCGGGCGGTATTCAGTTCAACGATGCTGCACTCGCACAGTCGGTCGGAGTCGTGGCGCTCGTGTTGATTCTCTTCTCCGGAGGATTGGATACGAACTGGAACGATGTTCGTCCCGTCGCGGGACAGGCACTTCGTCTGGCAACACTCGGCGTCGGCTTGACTGCTGTCGCGGTCGGCGCCTTTGTTACTCTTGTCCTCGACTTCTCGATACTGGAGGGATTGCTGCTCGGAGCCGTCATCTCTTCGACGGACGCTGCCGCCGTTTTTTCCGTTCTCCGCTCGAAGAACGTTTACCTCCAGCATCCGCTCAAGCCGCTGTTGGAACTCGAATCCGGAAGCAACGATCCGATGGCCGTGTTTCTCACCGTCAGTATGATCGGATTGATCACCGGAAGCATTCCTACGGGCGAGCGCCTTCTCCTGCACTTCGTGTTGCAGATGGGCATCGGTTCGCTGCTGGGCTACTTCCTTGGGAGACTTCTGGTATGGACGATCAACCACCTGAAGTTTGCCTACGAAGGCATCTACTCCGTGTTCACCCTCGCCTTTGCTGCGTTCATCTACAGCATCACAACCGTGAGCAACGGAAGCGGATTTCTCGCCGTCTATATCGCGGGCATCATTCTCGGCAACAGCAACGTTGTGCAAAAGAAAAGCCTGCTGCGTTTCTTCGACGGCTTGGCATGGCTCAGCCAGATCGGGATGTTCGTTACGCTCGGACTCCTCGTCAATCCGTCGGAAGTCCTGGCGATCCTCATTCCGGGCATGTTGATTTCGGCCTTTCTGATGGTCGTGGCACGGCCGGCAAGCATCTTTCTTTCTTTCCTTCCAAGGGAATACGATTGGCGCGAGAAGCTCTTCGTCAGTTGGGTGGGATTACGAGGCGCGGCGCCGATCATTCTTGCAACGTTCCCGCTGCTGGCCAACGTCAGCAACGCCGGTATCATCTTCAACACGGTCTTCTTCATCGTCCTCACTTCGGCACTCCTGCAAGGATGGTCTATCCCGGCCGTAGCACGCCTGTTGCGCGTGGACGCGCCACCACAACAACGACTTCGCTACCCCATCGAATCCGTCCCCACCGCCGAATCCGACACCGAGCTTGTGGACCTCACCGTGCCCCACGGATCCGCCGTCGCGGGAAAAACGATCATCGAGTTGGGGCTCCCGCAGCAATCTCTCATTGCTCTCGTTGGACGCGGCGAGGAGTTCATCGTCCCAAGCGGCAGCACGGTGTTAGAGGAAGGCGATACGTTGTTGGTGTTGGTGAAGCAGAAGGACTTGCCGGAGGTGAGAAGGATCTTGTTGGAGAAAGCGTCCGATAATGATCCCTAAGCCCAACACATTCCCCTCTGTGCGTTGGCATATGCGTAAGCGAGAGGGAAGCAGAAGGGACTCCCCTTCTCTTCCCAAGAGAAGGGGTTGGGGGATGAGTTCGCAGAAATGACGACGACACTCTTCGCTAAAGAAGATAGCTTTGCGTAACATCAGCGATCATGAATCGGGGCTTCACCAAGCCGGATGAAAATAGCTATTTTCATAGCAGTTAGTGATAAAGCGGCACAGCGAAGTACCCGTCACCCAGTTGGCGCACTATGGGAGGATCGTTTGGCGGAACCCACATGCGCGCTGTAAAGGCAAATCGCCCGGAGCAGCGACCCGCGACCTCATCGTATTGATCGATGTGGATCGTTCCGCTCGAGAGTGAATCCGCCGAGAGAGTAAATACAACGTCCCCGGAAAACAACCTGAGAACCCCCTTGCCTGGTGCAATCGGGTAAGTGCCGGCACCGTTAAAGTCATCCACTTCGATTGTCAAGCTGCCGTCCGGAATGACTGAGAACAGTTGGATTCTGGTCCCTGGCAATTTGCTGACGTAGGCGGGAATGACCCTTCCGATGCGCGGCGATTCGGTGCGTACGCCATCAATGGTGAGCGTCACGATGACGTGCTCCGGACGTGCAAGAACAGAACCCAGTCGTGTTCGAGAATACGCACTGCGAGTGTACCGATGGCTGAGCACCAGGGTCTCGTTTGCAAAAGCATAGCTCATACTATCCGTAGCAAGATCCGGAGGTGCGAAATATTGAACAACGAGCAAACCTCTTGTGCCGTTGAGGATGTGTCGTATCACATCGCCCTCCATCAACGCAACTCTCCCCGTCTCGAACTCAATTCCAAGCGGTTGAATTGTTCTGTCTGCATTAATGCGCATCCCGTTGAAGGCAACACGCGGTGACGGCTGAGCAACAGTCAACGTGTCGAACCTATACCAATCTCCCAGCAGATGTGGATCCACATCGTACGTGTCTCCAAAATCCTGGCATCCGGCAATTCCCATAAGCATCAGAAAAAGAAGGAACAGCCTGGAGATGCGAGCATGTACCATCTTGTCTTCAGTCATTGTTGGACCCTCCTCTCTCGTATCGAGCACTCAATTCTCCTTCTGAACGGTTGAGTCTGAACTCTGCGCCGCTTCGTGCCGGATTACTCCGCTGATGAATAACCCGACGAAGAGATCGGGCTGTCCTTTCGTCCATGCCGCGCCTGGGCCAATGGTGATTCCCAAAGGGCCGCTGAAGAACACTGCACCGAGTTCAAACGCAAACATATGAGCCTTTGCATTTTGGGTGATCTGCGTTGTAGGAACAATCACCTTCGAAATGCCGTCCAAATACCTGTACGAAACTGAAAGCATGACTCGTCTGTTCGTCGAAGAGGAAGTAGCGACATGCACCCCGGATTGGAACACTGTCGCTTCAGAACTCATTGTGAGGTCGAACCCCCGCCACAGTTCGGTTCTGGATTTCGCGTACATGCGTCCCAGTCCAAGCGAGAGGAAGAAGCGAGATGGTTTCGGGGCATGGAATTGGACCATGAACTCATGAGTGAAGTTGTCTATCAGCGCTTTGTCGGTCAGGGTCATCCTGGTGAAGCTGGCTTCCGCTGTTCCTTTGAACGTAAGGGCTGCTTTGAATCCGTATTGATGAAGAGCATTGTACCATCCATAGAATCCACCTGCCGCAAAGCCGGTTTCATCGGTAAGATAGATTCCCTGTGCAAGTGCAGAGTGAAGGAGAAGAAAGATTGTAGGCACTGCCAGCTTCATGACCGCACCTGCTTGTTGCCGGTAACGTGGTGAGGTTTTGACAAAGAAGCAAGAAACGAACGAGGGCTAATTTCCCTTCGGTGGTGTTAGGTAGTATGCAAGGATCCTCACCAACTTCTCTCCCCTGAGGTTCAGCACGTCGAGGATAGTTCCACCAGGCCCAACCAGCACCGGCTTAGGAATCCCCTGCACACGGAACGCTTTGGCTATTGCACTCTCGAATCCCTTCTCGATGAACGCGTGCAACCAGGGCATCTTCCATTTCTTCGTGCGGAACTCCTCTACGTTCTCGGGCTTCGCATCAAACGAGAGACTCAAGATCGTGAAGTTCCTGTTCTTGAATTTCTCATAGGCTTCATGCAGGTTCAGCATCTCTGCGACACACGGACCACACCACACCGCCCAGAAGTCCAGCATGTGGAAACGGCGGGACTGGTTTTCCTTTGGCAACGGGATTTGCCGGATCGAGTTCCCTCAGTGTGTATGCGATCAGTTCAATATCGCCGGATCGCTCCTTCAGCTCATTATACTGCGGCATTCTACCAAACCTCTCATGCAAAGTCAAGTCGTACCGCGCCACCATCATGCACCCGGGCAAACGCAGGCCTTCTGTGGACATGGCCACGCCTAATGAAAATGGCTATTTTCATAGCAGTTATTCACGCACCGAAAAGGAGCTTATGCTTCCATTCCCCCTTTTGGCACTCCAAAATAACTTACTCCTGCGCCATAAGCCACAACATACTGAGCACAAACACCCCCACCACACTCAACAGGACCAAAGTCAGCAGAGAGGCGAGAGGACTTCGTGCAACGTCCGGATCGTAGCCGGAGGTTTGTGTCGGGACGGACGATGCTTCGCCTTGCAGGATCTGGAGAATCACCAGCGGGTTGCGCGAGAGGCGAGCACCTTCGTGCACTGCGCGCAGCGCTACGCGTTCCGTCCAATCAAACAGACGAGCGGTCCCGCCCACAATGACAGTGTTGAGAACTCGGGCCGGACGTCGGTAGAACCAATCCGTGTCCAGTGTCATCGTCGCTGAGGGTGCGAGCTTCGATTTGAGAAGCCAGAAGGCAACGAATGTCAGCGCAAGCATCTGCACAGCCTCGTTGATATGAGCAAGCGTGTACGGCTCATACGTCACCGGAAAGGGAAGCTGCTGATATAACAGGGCTGGCACTACGCCGTAGCCGATGCACAGCACCGCCAGAAAGCCCATGCCGAGAATCATGTTCTTCGGGGGCTGTGCAGGTGCAAGGTTTGTCGCCTCGCCAAACCACGTACCTGCCGGCAGCTTCAGTGCGATGCTGAGGAATGTACCGACGGAAGCAAGATGGAGAAGCAGATACGCCGTCTCATCATGTGCCTGCGCTGCGGCACTCACCACCATGGACTTGCTGATGAAACCATTGAACAGCGGCACACCCGAAATCGAGAATGCGCCTACCATGTAGAGCCAGAACGTCGCCGGCATCGCGCGCAACAGTCCGCCGAGTTCTGTCAGCTTCGTAGTGCCGGTGGTGTGCAGCACAACACCTGCACCCATGAACAGCAGCGCCTTGTAGAGAATGTGGCTGAAGGCGTGAGCTATGCTTCCGTTGAGCGAAAGCTCCGTCCCAATGCCTACCCCCGCAACCATAAACCCCACCTGACTGATGATATGATATGCGAGGATGCCACGGATATCGTTGGAGAGCACGGCAAACACGACGCCGTACAAAGTCATCATCACGCCGAGGATGAGGAGAATCTCCCAACCCGGAAAGACACGCACCAGCACATACACTGCCGTCTTGGTGGTAAATGCGCTGAGAAACACCGCGCCCGTCGCCGTTGCTCGCGGATACGCATCGGGGAGCCAGGCGTTGAGAGGTGGGACTGCCGCGTTCAACGCGACCCCTCCGAGGATGAGCCATGATGAGATTGACTGATTGGGTAGGAGCGTCGTGATGGCAAGACTTCCAGTGTCGGCCAGTGTCAGGAGAATGCCGGCAAGCAGCATGCTTCCGCCGAAGAGGTGTACGTACAAGTAGCGCATGCCCGCTCTGTGCGACTCCTCTGTTCCCCGCGCCCAGACAAGATACGTCGAGGAAATAGCCATCAACTCCCAGAAAATGATGAGGGTCAGGTAATCCCCTGCAAACGTGACGCCGAGCGAGCTACCGGCATACGCCAGCGCCGCCACTTGTTGCGCCGTGTCTTTGAGATGGAACGAATAGACGCCACCCGCAAAGGCAATCAGACAGAAGACCGTTGCAAACACACGGCTGGTCTGGTCAACCTTCAGCACAACAAGCGCATAGTTTAAGAAATCAACCCGCAGTGTTACACCGTCCGGCAGTATGAGGACGATGGCGAGCGAGAGCAGCGGAAACACAAGAAACGCGATGGCACGAAGGCCTCTCGGCAAAAGAGGCAACAGCATTGCTCCGACAAGCAACACAAACGCCGGTGGGAGAATGAACTCAGTCCACATCGTAGTAGTCTTCTTTCTTTAGCAAGAGGAATTTTCCCACTGCCTTCGAGAAGAGAATGAGTACACCACAGCCGACGAATCCGAAGAAGGCAGAGAAAGCGGGGATGCCGCTCCACCAATGCGCTGCATGGTCGGCATCGTGCGGGGTCAACAATTCGGCCACGATCGAAACCGCTACCATGAGAATCAGTGCCGTCCAATGCGAAGACTTCATGGACCTCCTCCGAACACACTGCTCGCGACAAGGACCGCGAGATCGTAGAAGTTGACAAAGAGATTCGGCCACAGTCCGAACAAAAGAGAAAGTGCAGCGGTTGCCCCGATTGGCACAACCATCAGGGAAGATGCCTCGCTGTACGCATTGAAATGATCGGATTGTCGAAAAAACGCGCGATAAATAATCGGGAAGAAATAGCCGGCGTTCAACAATCCACTCACCAAGAGAATCACCAAGGCGAGTATGTTTCCAGCCTCCAGAGCGCCCACGCCAAGCAGCCACTTGCTCACAAAGCCGTTGACAGGGGGAATGCCTGCAAGCCCCAGCGCGCCAATGGTGAAGGCTCCCATCGTCCAAGGCATCGCTTTGCCGATCCCATCCAACTCACTCACATATTCCTTGTGGTGCGCAACGTAGATGGCACCGGCACAGAAGAACAGCGCAATCTTCATCGTTGCGTGCGTTGCGATGTGCAGCACTCCGCCGGCGAAACTCTCCGCCGACAGCAACGATGCCCCAAGCACGATGTACGAGAGATGTCCAACGGTAGAATATGCCAGTCGCCGCTTGAGATTATCTTCGCGCAAGGCGAGAAGCGACGCGATGATGATGGTGGTGCCCGCAAGGACGAAAAGGATGTCGTTCAATCCAAACGACCTCATCACGCCGGGGCCGAACACAAATCCCACGACTCTCATCACGCCAAAGACACCGGACTTGACGACAGCGACTGCATGCAGCAGTGCGCTCACGGGTGTCGGCGCAGCCATAGCGGTAGGAAGCCAGCTATGCAGCGGAATGATCGCCGCTTTCACACCAACGCCCGCAAGGAACAGGAGGAACAAAACCAACATGGCCCCGCCGGGTACCGGTGTGGTACTCAACAACCCACCCGCCACGAAGCGGGTGTTGCCCACGAGCTGATACGTCCATGCCGTTGCAGCAATCAGGATCACGCCTGCGGTGAGTGTGTACGCTAAGTACTTTCGGCCCGCGCTGATTGCCTCCTGCGTCTCTTTGTGAATGACAAGAGGATAGGTTGCTATGGTAAGGATTTCATAGAAGACGAGAAACGTTAGGACGTTAGCAGCGAAGGCAATGCCGATGGTAGCGGAGAGGCAAACAGCAAAACTCGCGAAGTAGCGTGTCTGTTGGTGCTCATCCAATCCGCGAACGTAACCAATAGAGTAGAAGGAGGTGAAGACCCACAGTCCCGACGCAAGGAGAGCAAAGAACACTCCGAGGGGATCAGCTTTGAGCGCAAGATCGATGCCCGGCGAGATCTCCACCAGCTCGATGTACGCTGCCTTGTTAACGAGCGCATCCGGGACGAGCCTAAGAACGAGGGCAAACTTCACAAGAGAAGCTCCGATCGTCCATGCTTCCCGCACATTGGGCCGGCGTGCGCTGAGAAGAATCAACGGCACAGCGAGAAGCGAGACGGCAAGAGCATAGAACGGTATGGGCGAGTGGGACAGGTCCGGCATCGTTTCACACTTCTCTCACAACGTTGATGGAATCATTCGCCGAATCACCTCTCCAACGATCCATGCATTGATCACTCCCAGAACAACCAAGCTGACCGCAAGCATTACGGTCGGCAGCAACATGGAGACGCCCACCTCAGTTCGCTGAACATACGGAGTCTCCGAAGGACGTACCCCATGGGTGCGCAGGTAGACTTTTTCCAACACTCGAAAGAAATACACGGCATTCAGCAGGCTGCTGAGCAGGATGACCGCCACACCTATCCAGCTTCCTTTTTCGACCGCCCCCAGCACCAGATACCACTTGCTGAAGAATCCGGCAAGCGGGGGAATGCCGATCATCGAAAGCGCAAACACGGTGAACGCTGCCGCGGTCCACGGCATTGTCCTGCGGAGCGTGTCATCGAATGCGGGTATGGACGAATGCCCGAGGCGGAGCCGAAGGTTTCCCGCAACGAGAAAGAGTCCGCCCTTCATGAACGCGTGATTCAGCACATGAAGCACTGCACCCACAAACCCCAGCGGGTTCGCAAGTCCGATACCCAGACCGATGTAGCCGATCTGCGCAACGCTACTGTAGGCAAGCATGCGTTTCAGCTCGTTCTGCGCCATTGCCAGAATCGAGCCGAAG
>CAZIKE010000020.1:0-36905 GCA_964539775.1 uncultured Chitinophagales bacterium | reverse complement strand
AATCCCACTGCAGAATGAAGCGTTGATTAGCGGAATCGAAGTAGTACCACATCGTGCCGCCGGGTTCGTTAAAGTTCAGGTCATCCCAGAACGCGTAGATGGAATTGTTCGGCAGCGCAGTTGATGGAATTGAGGTGTTGGAAAATGCCGTGGAGGTTCCGGTAAACTGCATGAACCCGTTGGTCACGACATTGGCCGTTGTGTAGTTGTTCCCGTAGAAGGGGAACGTGAACGGTAGAGTGACAGAGGCGTAGCCGTCGTCTCCGCTTCCAATCCATGTTGTAATCTGCGTGCCGACACTCTTGATGTCGAACCACTGGAAGGGGGGTCCGCCTGGTTCGTCGCTGTCGATCCACGAATAGCCAAATGCATCGGGTCCGCCGCGGCCATTCGGACTGTCCCCGAATTCCGTGTCGGGTGCGCCCTTGGGTCTCTCAATGGCAGGAGGAGAATAGGGGGGCACCGGTACGACTTCGCGGTAGCGGTTTGCGCGTAGTGCATTATCGTCCGTGATGCGGAACCGCACGCTGTCGGGTGTGGTGTTTGTCATGGCCAGCGTCTTCTGTCGCGAACCTCCCACCGGAAGCGTATCGCGCATTGCCGTTGGGTTGAACGTCAGCACGGCACTTGTTAGCGCGTCCACGTTTGTTGTCTGTCCTGCGTTGATGACCACGCTCGGGAACGTGAGCGTCCGATAGGGTGGAGGCGCATCAACCCTGACGCTGTAGGTTCCAGCCGGGAGGGTTGTCGTGTCACGTCCGGTTGTTGCACTGGTCGAATCGGAATAGACGACCTGTGTGCCGAACTTCACCTCCACATAGGATCGGAGGTTCGTTGTGGCCGTATGCGAGTACACGATCAGTGTGCCGCTGGGCGAGGGACGTATCGAGAAGTTGCGCGTGATCGTGTCGTTGCGGGTGAGCACGACGGCGAGCGTCGTATCCACAAAGCCGAACTTCCGCGCACGCAGCGTGCGATTGGCTGTCGTGCCGGGAGTATCAACGTACGCCCCGGCAAAATAGAACCCGGAGGCGTTGGTTGTGCCAGCCTGCTGCAGAACATTGTCGACAAAGTCGATGTTGACACCCTGCACCGGAGCACCGCCGCTGAGGTTTGTGACCGTACCGCGAATCCAGCCGAAGTTCTCTCCATACACGATCCGTTCTACGTAAGCCCTGTTGCTGGACCCCGTGCTGCCGCTGCGGCGATCCGTCCAGATAGCCCAGGCTTTGCCGCCCATAGCCGTGGTTTCGTAGTAGTCGCCGTTGTAGGTCGTGTTCGTGTTGGGCGTGCCTTGAGGAGCCCACGTTGCACGCACGTCGCTGATCACCCAGTTATCCCACGTGAGGCCACCATCAACCGAATATGCGGCGTAGCGATTGGCCATCGTGGTGGAGCCTGTCGAGTCGAAGCTGTAGTAGCTCACCGTCACACCACCTGTGGTAGGATCGACGGCGATGGAGGGCATCCACTGCCATCTGCCTGCCACGACATCAGGACCGTTCACACGTACAGCGCTGCTCCATGTTGCACCACCATCCGTCGAACGACGAACATAGACATCGGCCTGGCCTGTGAGTGCAACGTCCAACTCCGGCGTGACCACGTATATCCAACCACGACGAGGGCCGTTCGAGCGATCGACATCAAAATACGGAAAGCTCGCTGCACGTGTGCCATTGAGTTGCGAAATGGCACCGTTGGAGATTCGAATACCATTGATGGGGTAGGCAATGGTCGGTGTGCTGAATGTTGCACCGCCGTCCGTGGACTTGGCGAATCCGATGCCCACCTCGGCCGTGCCTGTCGTGTAGTGTGCCCACATCACGTACACTTCACCATTGGGACCGATGCCAATATGCACACCCTGGCCGCGGTTGCTGCCGATTTGCAACACCTGGCCCGTCCCCCACGTCTGTCCTTGATTGGTCGAGCGGCTAAAGACGACCGGCGAGCCGGTGCGACCGAAGTCGGTCCACGCAGCGTACACATTGTTGGGGTACGTGCCGGAGAAGTCAGCAGCGGCATGCTGCTTATCGTCGTTGCTGCTGTTGATCAGGTCGGCGTTGGTGCGTGCACTCCATGTTGCACCGAAATCCGTTGTGCTGACAAAGTAGATACCTCCCGGCGCGCCCAGTGTGCAGTAGTACGCACGTCCACTGCGGTCGAAGAACGCTACCGGATCGCCGTAGCAGTCAAGAATGCCGGGCGGAATATCCTCGCTTTGCATGGATGCAGGCCAGGTCAAGCCGCCGTCGGTGCTGAACGCCCACGGCTGGTGCACCACCGGATTGGATCCGGGAATCCTGCCGTTGGTCGAAACCATCAAGTGGTTCGGGTTCGAGAAGTTCACGCCAATGGAGTTCTCGCTCTGCCAGTACTGCGACGGGTTGAACACCTGAATGTCCGGAGTGTTGGGCGGACTATCGGGATTCGGTGTTGCCTCCCCTCCAGTGTGCATCATCTGCGTCGGCGGAGCTGGACCGATGCCCAGCTTCCAGCGCTTCGCAGCGTTCCACATTGCCGGATCTTGTGCGAGCGCCGTCCCGAACACAACGAAGCTCAGGGCAACGCTCCACGAAAGTAGCAACCTACGAGACATGAAGCCTCCTAAGAGATTGGTGATTGAGTGATGTGTGGATTAGGGTGATGTCTTTCCTGCGTGACAAAGTGAAGCAGACCACGTCGCCTGTAGTTTTCTTTCCTTGGGGAAAGCGCAATAAGGTCAATACAGCTCTTTCGCGGTTACACACAATGAGAGCGGTTGGGTCCCCACAAGAGCGGTTCTGAAGTTTCCTTGTGATGCGCAGATTTGCTTCAGGAATATGCGAATTGTGTTTTCCAATGTCAACACTTCCGGCCAGAAAAAATTTTACCCGCAACCTACGATCCATCCGCTCCGTTCTCTCTCCGGTGGTCGCTTGCAGCTATCGGATCAGGACAAGCTTTCGTGTTTGACTGAACCCAGCGACTTGCCCGTCCCGACTATCGGTCAGGCCGGTGTCTCGTCGTGATAGTGGCACGACGGAGAGGCGGTAGAAATACACCCCGCTCGGCAATTTGCTGCCGTCCAACTCCACCGACTTGAACCCTGCACCTTGTCCGAAGGACTCTTCATGGAGAACCCCATCCACCAGCGTTGCCACCTCTCTTCCCAACACATCGTACACCTTCAATGACACGAATCCTGAAACCTGAACCGCAAAGGCAATGTGCGTGACGGAGTTGAATGGGTTTGGGTAATTCTGTTCCAGAGAGAAGCTTATGGGAGAGTCTTCTTCTTCCACACGCACCACAGGAGGCTGCACGATGGTTACAGACTGGTTCGCAGACACGTTGCGGAGGACGCTTCTCCGTCTCGCCGTTGAGGTGTCCGGCCAGCGGACGATGATGGAATCGGCAAGAGCGTTTGACCCCAGACCGAAATGCGCCGTCATCATATTCTGCGAGCGGTAGCCGACGGCGGTGTTGACCTCGCGCATCATGCGAAGCGATCCCGCGTATACCTCTACCTGCGCTCCTACGCCAAACTTGTTGGCACCTGTCCCACGAAGGTTGATTTCCAACCACCTCTTCGTGGTGTCGCCGTTGTTGCGGTAGAGATGGTTGCCGGCCGTTGATGAGCCGGACGTAAAGAGGTCCATGTCACCGTCGTTATCATAATCTCCCCATGCGGCTGAGAGCTGCACGAGCCCGCTCAAGCCTGCTTCTGCCGTTGCGTTTGTGAATGTGCCGTTGCCATTGTTCTTGTACAACAAGCAGGTCGTACTCTGCCCGGACACGGCCACGAAGCAATCTTCAAAGCCATCATTATTGTAATCCGCCCATGTTACGCCCCAGGAGATGACTGCGTCATTCATGCCCACGGTTGCGGCGACATCGGTGAACGTGCCGTCGCCGTTGTTGCGAAAGAGCTTGACGGGCACGGGGACTGTTGCGCCGGAGTATCCTGCGACGGAGAAATCCCACAGGCCGTCGTTGTTGTAATCAACCCATTGCGAGCCGCGTGCGGCGCCCTGGAAGCCGAGCGACGCCGCAATCTCCGTGAACGTCCCGTTGCCATTGTTGCGATGGAAGAAACTCGGTCCACTTGTCTGCAGATTCCCGATGAACAAGTCGGGGTAACCATCCTTGTTGTAATCTCCCCAATGCAACCCTTGCTCCAAGACGCCGCTTACCTGGTGGTTCACGCCGGCGCTGTCGGCAACATTTGTGAACGTTGCGTCGCGATTGTTTCGATACAGTGCATCTGTTGACGTTGCAGAGTTGGAGATCGAAGAATAGAAATCGAGATAGCCGTCGAGATTGTAGTCCGACCAGCCGGGCATCTGCGCGCCGGTCATACTGATGCCGGCGCTTGCGGTGATGTCGGTGAACGTGGTGTCGTTGTTGGGAATCAGATTGTTGCGCCACAACTTTGTTGCTGCTGCAGTTGCCGTTGTCAGAAGGTCGAGATCGCCATCGTTGTCGAAATCTGCCCACGAACTGGTGATGGTGTTGGTGAGATCATTCAAGCCAACGGGTGCGGCAACTTCCGTGAATGTCCCGTTCCCGTTATTGCGATAGAGTTTGTTGGGAACGTTGCCCGCTGTGGGAAGGTACAAATCCAGCAGGCCGTCATTGTTGAAGTCAACCCACGATATCGAACGCGAGGTCCCTTCCCCCAGTCCTTGTCCCGCGCTCGCCGTGACATCGGTGAAGGTGACCTGGGCGTACAATGATTGTGCAAGCATGAGCACAAGTGCCATCAAGACAAGCCATGGATGCATGGATACCTCCTTAGTCTGAAAGAGTGTTGATGAGAAAGCAGTAATGAGGTGAGAAACCTGCGGCTACATCAAAGAACGACTGGATCCTCGCCGCACAGGCGGTGAGGATCCGGTGAGAACGGGTGACTTTACGTTCATGAGTTTCTTGACGGCAACGCCGTCTCACACATGGTGCAAAACAAGCCAACCCTGCAGGCGGGACCGCGGGGTTGGCAGCGGTTCGTTATGCGCGGTTACCTTATTTGACCAACAACATCCGTTTCGTCTCAACAAAACTCCCACTCTGTAACTTGTAGTAGTACACTCCGCTCGCCAATCCCTTCGCATCGAACACCGCTTCATAACTTCCCGCGCTCAAATTCTCATTCACGAGTGTCGCGACTTCGCGACCCAACACATCGAACACCTTCAACGACGTGAACCCTGAACCCTGAACCTTGAACCGGATGTTCGTCGTTGGATTCCCGCCGGAGGCCGATCCCCCTGAGACGGAGAAGGGATTGGGGTAGTTCTGTTCCAGCGCAAACGTGAGTGGAACCTCCGTCGCTTCGTCGGCAGAAAGCGGACCCGCTGTGCCGAAGCCATCGGAAACAAAATCATCCACATACCACCCGCGATAGACGAGCGTGTTGTTGTCGGCGCCAAAATCGAAGCGCACGCTGATGGTGTTTCCTTCTGTGGCGATGCCCGTCAGGTCGAAGGTAACCTTGCGCCACGGTCGCCCTATCACCTCGGCGTAGCCGGGTTGTCCGCCCAGCGGGTTGCTGAAGCCGCTATAGATGCTCGCAATGGGATAGCCCCCTACGGGGGTCACCGTCTGGAATGGACCGCCGTTGATGGAGACCTTCACATTCCCGCCGTCGTAGCGCGTCTCGGTTTCGTACCAATGATAGAACGAGAACGAAGCCCTGTCCGAGTACACCGAGTACGGCGGCGTAGTAAGAGTAGAGAGTCGAGGACCCTGCAGGTAGTTGCCTGCGAGTCTGGTTCCCCAGCATTTGGTTCCACTATGCGGGGCCGGTGAAATGCCGGATGGTGTGCCGTACTCCCAATCATTGGATGCAGTAAAGGAGCCGTTGCTCGCTTCAAACGAAAGCTCGACGTGCGTGTTGTTCTTCACGCGGAAGCCATAGTACCCGGTACCCGGAGCGTACGTGATGTTATTGTACGCGTCGACAGCCTTGAAGCGATATTCGATCAAATCATTCTCTCGAAGCAGGCTGCGCGCAATCCGAAGCGTGTCCGAGTACACGCTGTCGGCTGACGTGAGCGTGAGCGGAGTTTCATCGATACCGTTGCGTTTGTATTCGAGCGTAACAGTAATCGGCCGGCTGATGTCAGTAACGATTGCGGTGAGGCGCGGTGGCCAGCTTGTAATAGCGATGTTGCCGCGTTGCGTGTGCGTGATGGATGG
Source organism: uncultured Chitinophagales bacterium (assembly GCA_964539775.1). Lineage (GTDB taxonomy): Bacteria > Bacteroidota > Ignavibacteria > UBA10030 > UBA6906 > CAADGV01. Next base: position 30,722 of record CAZIKE010000020.1, on the reverse strand, counting down.
CCCGACACCGTCAGCAGTCACCTGATAGGAGAAGTATCCCGTGCCGAGAGGGTATCGGACGACCACACTGTCGTTCTTTGCTCGAATGTAATAAGTGATGTTTACCCCGCTTCCAAGGAAAGGAATAGAAGCCTGATACTCATTAGTCGTACCCACACGTGTCAGAGGAACACTCGCCGTGAACGAGCCGTTCACACCATACCATACCCGTGTCGAATCGGCGTGAAGCGGAATGCGCGATCGGAGGGTTGCACTGAGCAGGCGTGCACTCGTATCGGCCGTGTTCGTAAGCGGGGTGTGCGTAATCCAGATATAGTGCGCTGCCTTTGCCGCATTGGCAATACCCCACCCATAGTAGCGGTCGGGCGCGTTCGCGCGGCTGGCGGTCTGGCGAAGCGCCTCGGCAACCTGCTGCGGTGTCAGGCCGGGATTTGCCTGCAGCACCAACGCCGCTACACCGGCGGTGAGGGGACACGAAAACGATGTACCGCTCACTCCGCCATAGCCCGATGTTCCAATGGCCGCCCATGTGCTGGATCCTTTTGCCATAACATCCGGCTTGATGCGACCATCGGCCGTGGGGCCAACAGAGCTAAATGATACGCGCGTACCGGTGGAGCCGACAGCGCCGACCGCGATGACGTCAAAGCCGTCGGCTGGGCCTCCGAGGGAATTCTGTCCTGTGGGTGCATCTCCGTCGTTGCCCGCGGAGTTGACTACAACGATGCCGAGCTGTGTCGCACGGTTGGCCGCCCGCGTCACGGTCGTGTTCACACCATTCATATCCTGCCAGGAGTAGCTTGGCCACGGCGGGTCGAACGGGGCGGTGGGGCTTCCATAGCCCAATGAGCTGGAAATGACATCCGCCCCGAGACTGTCTGCCCAAATAACGGCACGTGCCCAGTTATCTTCTTCCTTTGGCGTCTCTGTGGGGTCAACTTCTGTGCGCGCGAGTGCGAAAGAAGCTCCGTACGCCGTTCCAATCAGGTTGCCATCCGAGAACCCACCGACGCACGAAAACGTGTTTTGACCGTGCGAGTGCGAGGCAAGTGTTGTTGAATTCGTTTGAAAATCATAACGGGCAACAATCGGTCGAGTGACAAGCGCCGGGTGCGTCAGATTCGAAAACCCGGCATCGAAGATGGCAATAAGGACGCCTGTTCCATCAATGCCCTGGTTGTGGAGTGCAATCGTATTGAGTTGCTGGTTCTGATTAAGTGAGTTACCGTAGTTGAGCAACGGCGTCAGCCCCGGGTGCGGTGCCGGCGGCGGTTCGTCCATGACGGAAACCGGCTGCCAGAGTCGTTCCGGCTTGAAGCGAACTACCATCTCCAGCTCGCGCACGAACGGCAACCGACGGAGCGCAGCGATCTGTGCCTTCGTTGCCATCACACTCATGGCATTAAACCACTTCACCTCGTGTCGCACCTTCGTGACGATCGAGGCAACGGTTCCAACGTACGAGCGCTCGAGCGGGATGTCTTCGAGTGTGATGATATTCGAGCGATCGGTTTGTGCGACACGCTCCCGCCGCGCAATTGCTTTGGGAGAAAGATAAGTTTCCGCCGGAAGCATGAGCTTCTGTTGGGCGGTCTCTCCTTTGTCCTTGAAATACACCCACACGGCAATCGCGTCATCATCGTGCATCGTCGCGTAGAAACGCTCGAGCGATTTCCCTAACGGCGCGAGGTCTTGCGCAAGAGAAATTTCTGCAAAGCAGAAAACAGCGGAGAAAAGAAGCACTATCTGTTTCACACACAACTCCTTGATGTTGGTTTGAAGAACGGAACTCATGCCGGGAGCGAAGGGGCGGCGTTATCCTGTGTTGTCAAGTATACCAAAGGAAGAAACGAGATGCAATAAACGCGCTGGTCGTTCTTCACCCGGCAGGCAAGCCCAGGGCATACCGGTACGCTCTTCGGTGTACAGCCGAACAAGAGGCGTTAGCGCACCAACATCATCTTGATCGTTGCGCTGAAGGTTCGGCCGGAGGATGACGTTGCAACCATACGCCCGAAGTACACACCGCTTGCCACAACGTTACCGCTCGAACTTTTCCCATCCCATGCAGCGGTCTGGAAAGCACGGGTGGCAGTTTCGTTCACGAGTGTTTTCACTTCACGCCCCAAAACGTCGAACACCTTGATCGTGACGTGCGCCGCCTCGGGAACTTTGTACGTCAACGTTGTCGAGGAACTGCCGCGCGAGGCGGAGAAGGGGTTGGGATAATTCTGCAGCAGGGCGAACGTTGTTGGCACAACCGACTCGATTGCCTTTCGTGCGTTCACGATTCCCCAGCCGTACAAGTTGTCCGGGGAGTTTGCGCGGCTCGCCGTTGCTTTCATGATGTTGGCGATCTCCATCGGTGTTGCCGTAGGCTTGGCGTGCAGCAGCAGGGCGGCTACGCCTGCCGCAAGAGGACAGGAGAGCGACGTCCCTCCCGAATAGGTGTACTGCGTCGGGTTGTCCCAATGTGCGCAGCGGACTGTGACTCCTTGTGCCATCACGTCGGGCTTGATGCGCCCATCCACCGTCGGGCCGACGGAACTGAACGGCGCACGTTGCCCATCGATGGTCACGGCTCCGACAGCAAGAACGCTGTCACCATCGGCAGGGGCATTCAATGTATTGTGTTCGATGGAGAATCCGTTGTTGCCGGCAGAGTTGAATACGATGATTCCCCGCGCCACCGCCATGTCTGCTGCTCGTGTGATTACAGTCGTGTTCCCGTCCATGTTCTGCCAGGTCCAGCTCGGATAGGGGGGATCGTAGGTGAGATAACCCAGCGACGTGCTGGTTACGTCCACCCCAAGACTATCGGCCCACTCGATTGCCGCGACCCAGTTGTCTTCTTCGAGCGGTGTTTCGCTGCTGTCGTTTTCCGTGCGTGCAAGGATGTAGCTTGCCCCGAACGCCGGCCCGATCAGCTCGCCCTGCTTGAAGCCGCCGAGCGCCGAGAGCGTCACAATACCGTGCGCGCCAAACCCCGTGCTGGGATTGTTGGGTACGACACTCACCTTATGATCCACGAAATCATACGTGGCGACGATCCGGGTACGCAGCGTATCAAAGGCCTCGTGGTTCAACAGGCGGAACCCGTTATCGAAGACGCCGATCACCACGCCCTGCCCGTAGTTGCCCATGTCGTGCACGGCCGGGACGTTGATGAGATTGAGTTGAGCGAAGGATGGGCCGTAGTCGAAAGCATGCGCACGAGAAGGGGAGAGCAAGGCCTGCGGTAATTCGGTGTGCGGCGCGTCGGTCAGCAGTTCGGTGTCGTTTCGCCTGAATCGGGTCACCAGCTCGACGCGACGGACGAAGGGAAGTCCGGCCACCTGCTCGATTTGCCTGCGGGTTGCGAGCACACTTACGCCGTTGAACCACTTCGAGCGCTGACGAACCCGCACCACGCGCGCTGCAATCTCAGCGACGTACCGTTCCTCCACCGGCAAGTCGGTTTCATCCACAACTCGTTCGGGGGGACGAACCTTCAGCCTTCGGAGGATGGAGCGTGATGACACAACCGAGCGGGGGATGGCGCCTTTCATGTGCTCGTGTGTTCCTTTGTCGGTGAAGAACACCCACACGGCGATCGGGCCATCCGGGGGATGTGCGCGAAGCGCCTCTGCCAGCCGCGGATCAAGTGTGCCGTTGCTTCGCGCGCCGGAAACGATCAACAGCCCGATGATAAGTGCGTGTCGGATCACGACTGCGTGATGAGTCCTCAGTACACAATGTTCAGGTAGTCGACTTCGAGAACGTTGGGTGAAGTGCTGTGCGCCTGTGTGGTTTCTCTTGTGGCGTGAAACCATTCATCATCAATGCCGTTGGCGCGTGCCGTTGCATGCAGCCATTCCTCCTCGGCGGGATGAAGTTCTGCACCGGTCGTGGCAACAACAAGGCCGTCCTTGATGAACGTTTGCGCAACCTCGCGCGTCGAAAACGTTGGTGGCGTCGTGTCGATGTGTTCGTTCTCCAAGACCTCGCGTATAGCGTTTTCACAGAATTCCTTGTCGAATCCGAGCGTCGTGCCGATGCGCATCATCAGTTGCGACTCAACCTCGGTGATTTTGCGGTCCTTCCGTGCCAGGAGCAGCAAACCGCGATAATAGTTGCTTCGGTCCAGCAGAGTTATTTCCATTGTTGGTCCTTTCATGCTTTCGCAGTTCACCAGTGATGACATCGCCAATATACGAACAAACTATCGGAATGGACACCTCATGCGAGCAAAATCACGGGGGCGAGGCCCAGGGTGTCGAGCGTCGAACGGATCTCGTCGGCGTACACCGGGTTCATCACAATCACAACCTCGGGCTTGATGTGTCGAAGCCGTTCAGGTGCGATGACGACGTGCGCCGTGCAGGGTGCGTACAATCCCTGCTTGCGTGGATTCACATCCACAAGGTGCTCGATGCCTTGTCCGTCGTCCACCATGTTGACGAACGTTACTCCCTTCGAACCGGTTCCCCATACAACGATACGATTTCCATCTGAGCGCAAACGGCTGATGTGCGTTTTCCACTCCTTCACTTTGCGGACATGTATGCCGGAGAAGGAATGAGCAAGGGACATGAAGTGCATGACGTCGGTGCGGTGTTCCGTGTGCGAGCGCATGGCTGCACTGTGCAAAGCGCATTCAACGGCGATGTACTGCCCGCTGAACGACTCGCTCATCCGTAACACGGTGAAGCCGCACTGCTCCACCAGCCGTTGCAGCGAAGCCGGAGTGAAGTACGAGCAATGCTCGTAGATCACATCCCAGATGCCCTCCCGCTCCAGCGTCCAGCGTGCGTTGGGCACTTCGACGTACAGGACAGCGTGCGGCGTGCTTTGCATTAACGCCCGAACTTCCCTGAGAAGTTGAGAAGGATCGGGGAGATGTTCCAGAACATGGCGACAGGTGTAAAGATCGGCGGGGGGCGGCGCGTGTGCCGCTAAGGAGAAATCCCGAACGATCGTGATTCGCTCATCCTGTTCGGCCGTGTCCGCCTCGTAACTCGCGTCGAACCCGACGCCGCGATTGTTGCCAAGCCTCACGATGAGCCTGAGGAAATCTCCTTTACCGCACCCGATATCGATCACGGTCTTGTGCCGGATGTTGTAACGCTCGATCAACTCGGTGGCAAGATGCTCGGCGAACTGATGGAAGTGCGGGGAGTAGTGGAGGGAATTTTCGTACGCAGGCGTGTATGCCACGCGATTCGGCTCGAACGCGTAGTTGAAGAGATGTGTACACTGTCGGCAGATGCCGAGTTTGATGGTACCGCGCGCAGCCTTCAGCGCTTCCTCCGCCGATCGGTAGAGCACATTGCAAAAGACGGGAACACCCTCCATCTGAAAGAAGAAATCGATGTCGGCGGAAGAACAGACCGGACAACTTTGCAATGTGCCGTCATTCATGGGAGGCGTTCATGAGTGCTTTGCCAACGCGACTGAGGCCGGGCTTGGTTGCGTGGTACACCCACGTCAGAGCCGTCGTGCATGCCATCAGCGCCGTACCGAAATCGACGTTCGTTCTCAAAATCTCGCGGCCGGTCATCATGTGCAATTCATACTCAACAAGAAAAGGAGGAAGAAGAATGCCCAGGGCAGTGATCAGTAAACGCAGGCTGAAAGGAGTATGCTGCTGTGTCAACAGGAGACCCAGCAAGTAGGCCAGCGGCATGAACGCTATCGCTTGAAAGAGGTAGTTGTGGAAGTTTTTCAAGGGTGATGAAATATCGAGCGCGCCGCGCATGGGAAACGAACGATTGAGCAGTGCAAACCCGGGCCCCAATTCAAGATCGTAGTGGTTCTGGATGCTGTCCACATAGACGTGCAGATGCGTGGCGTTGAGGGAGACAACGATCCGATGCACTGCGGTATCGGCAAACACGTCCGGCACAATGAACTGCGGATTGGTGCCGTTGAGTCCTGTCGTCATCGAGCGGTAACGCACGCCGAGGTCGTTGCCGAGCTGCAGGACGGAGAAGTTCCGCTGATAGGGATTGGGGGAGACGGAAATGATGCGTGCTTTTTCGGGAAAGGACTTTGGATTGTTCGCTCCGCTGAAGCAGATGGTAAAGCGGTTCGTTTCTATGATCCAGCTTGAGGCTTCGTGCGCAGGTTTGGCGGTTTGCAACCAACGATGGGGGGTGATCAGTACGCCCTCCGGTTCGGTCGAGTCGGGAGGAATACCGCGCCACTCCAGCGGTGCGTGGAGCCGCATGCGGTCGTCGTAGGGTGCCCTGCCTTCGAAGACATACTGTGCAACCATCATGCGTGCATCCTCTCCCGTCAGCGGACGCTGGGCAAGATAGTTGGCGACACCTTCTCGGGAAAGGCCGTGCCGCGTGATGATCAGATCGTGCACACGCCCGCTCCACGCTCGGTCGCCCGTCGGTTCGTTGCCGACGACGAGGGGATAGGAGAACTTGTTGAATTCGTTCGTGAGAGACGACTGCTGCAGCGGAGCAGTCATCAACAGCACACCTAACAGGTATATGCAGTATGCCGCAACAAGCCAGCCGGAGGCATAGCCGGCATTACCGCGCTCAACGGCTTGCCTGAGCATGCGGTAGAGCGGTCGCGCGGTAACGGTATAGACGATGTAGCCGATGGCCGCGCCGACAGTGTTGGTGGCAACATCGAGAAACGAGGCATACCGAAAGGGGAGAAGCAACTGCAGCAACTCCACTGCAAGCGACAGCAACGCTCCCCCCAGCGTGACGGCAAGAAAGCCCGGAACGAACCTTATCCGCCGGCGCACGACAAGGATCCCGAAACTTACACCGATGGGGAAAAAGAGGATCACGTTCGTTACGATGTCGTCTCTCATGGAGCGCAGGCTCTCGACCTTTGGCGATACAAACGGGCTCCATCGCTTGTCCATGTCCTCGAAGGTAAAATCGAATGGATAGAGCGTTGTTCCTAACACAACGAGAAGGCTCACAACGATCATGAGATTCGCAAGGTGACGAACTCTCAGCTCTGCAAGGAGCCGTTGGGGAAGAGAGGGGTGCTGTGTGTCCGCTGCTACCATCACAATATCATCACTTCACACGCAACACCCATTGCAGAGAGACTCTGGCGAATCTCGGGTTCATAGATCGGATTCATGATAAGGATCGTATCGGGTCGGTACTCCGCAAGGAACGCCGGTGCGACGATTTCCTGTCCGCTTCCTGCAAGGAAGGTTCCGTGCTTGTACGGGTTGATGTCCACCGCATAAGGCATCATCTCATGCGTAATATGGAGAGCCGTGAGGAACGCCACGCCCTTTGATCCTGCGCCCCACAATACAATTTTCTTCCGTTCATCCACCAATCTCATGAACCGTTCCTTCCACCACCGCAGCTTGTCGGGATAGCAAGTAGCAAAATGCCGTACGAGCCTTTTCAGTTCCGCCAGGTCCTCCTCCTCTGCCAGGTGCGCGTTGCTCCTCTGTTCTGCAGGGCGTGCTTCGATGGTAAGATATTGATCGTCGTATTCTGTTGAAAGGGCCAGCACATCGAATCCACACCGGCGAAAGAGCCTTGCCAGCGAGCCTTGGCTGAAATACGAGCAATGCTCGTAGTACACATCCCAAAAGGCCACGTCTCGCAGAATGTATGTGACGTTGGGGACCTGAAAGAAGATCGTTGCAGCAGTCTTCGCACCGATCGAACGGCGAACCATACTCACGAATTCGTACACCGGTTGAATGTGTTCGAGCGTCATCTTGCACACGATGAAGTCCCCCTTGAGATGCGCGTACTTTTCAGAGTAAAGGTCGTTGATGAACTGGACGCGCTCGTTGGCGGGGTTGCGTTCGGGAACGTAGGCAGGATCGACTCCGATGCCGCGGTTGTTACCCAGCGTGCATAGGAGTTGCAGGAACTCCCCCTTCCCACATCCGATTTCGATGATGTCCTTCCCGCGCACATCGTATCGTTCCACCAGCCGCTGTGCCAGAGCATGATGGAATTCGTTGAAGGTGGGGGAGAAACTCTGCGTCTCTTCATAGCGGGAAGAGTACTCGTGCAGCGTCGGATCGAACGCCGTGTTGGTGATGAAGCCGCACGATGCGCAGAAGCCAAGTCGGATCCTCCCCTTGGGATAGGTCAGCGCTCGCTCGCGCGTCTCCATCAGCAGCACGCTGTGGATAGGTACGTCCTCTGCTTCATAGAATATGCTTACGTGCATTTCCCCGCAGGCAGGGCAGGGACTCGCTGTGGTGCGGTTCATCGGAGGTGGCACTATCGTGTCAGAAGCATCTTGCGCGTCAGCGTTGTCTCAACAGTTCTCATCCTATAGAAGTATACTCCGCTGCCAAACGCATTGCCGTCGAACACAAGGTCAAAGTGGCCCGGCCCGTGTGTCGCGTCGACGAGTGTCGCAACGCGTTGTCCCAACACGTTGAACATTTCGATGGTAACGTGCGTTGCCTTTGGAAGAACATAGGAGATACGCGTTGTGGGATTGAACGGACTGCTTGCCGATACAGGATTGGGGGTGTTCTGATGCAATGCATACTCCAGAGGTCCTTCCTCGTGCACGACTTCCGTTAGACCATCAACACGGATTGCATCGGAATAGTGGATCGTTCCGTCGAGATCAACCTGACGAAGGCGGTACAACAGTGGCGACGTTTCCCGCGTTGTGTCCAGAAACGAGTAGTGATGAGGTTCGAGTGTCGTTCCATGTCCCGGGACGAAGCTGTGGGGTCTGTCCGAAAAGGATGGCGTGTCCGTGCTTCGTCGCTGAATGTAGAATCCGAAATTGTTGATCTCACTCAGCGTTGTCCACTGCAGATGCACGCCGCGAGAGACGCGTGCTCCACGGAAACCTGCCAGCTGTACGGGAACCGGCTGCTGCGATTTGACGATTGCGCGGTTTTCGTACCAGAGGACGCGTGGGTTGTTCCAACCGATGGAAATGATATCGAGGTCGCCGTCGTTGTCCATGTCTGCGACCACAGCGCCGTCATGATGTTCGTCGCCTGTAAAAACGACGTGGGTTGCCCACTGGCTGCCATTACCCAACGTATTCTCGAAAATCAGGAGTCGGGCACTCGAGGGATCGTTCAGATGATGCTCTCCCACAACAACGTCGCAATCGCCGTCGTGGTCCATGTCCGCAAGGTCGAGGCTCATCGGTGCGATGACGGTAGATGAAATGACGTGCTCGGGCCACAGGGCAGTTGGTGACGAAGGTTGTTCGTACCACGCAAGCTTGGCCGGAGCGCTTGACGATTCGAACCCAACCACGACATCAACCTTTCCGTCGCGATTGATGTCGGCAGCGCGGTTGCGATCGGGAAGCCCCGAGGTGGGATTGAGCACGTGCAGCGTCCACGCTGTGCCGTCGAAGCGAAGCCACTGTGTTCCGAGGATGAGGTCGCGGGTGCCGTTGCGCTCAAGGTCGATGGCGGTGATCTGTTCATCTTGCGAGGCCGGAGAAACACGACGCCACGTCCAGGAGGCACCCGATGGGTCGACCGGGACTGCGAGGGACTGAATACCTCTTCCCGACTCGTGCCATGAAAGTGCGACCTCCAGCGGATCGCCCGGCCTGAAGCGCGTAATCTCGACGCCTTGCAAGAAATCGCCCTCACCGCTGGCGATGTTGTTGAGAATCGTGAAGCTTCCGCTTCCGTTGTTTCTTGCCCAGACGAAATTGGGGTTGGCCTGTGCCCCCTGGCCTTGCGTTCCCAACACATCGACGGCTCCATCGTTATCGAAATCGTAAACGACACTCATGTTGTTCAGCGGCCAGCCGATTGTGGAACGGATCCAATTGCCTGTACTGATACCGGGATTGCGGTACCACCATCCGCCGGTAATAATGTCTTTCTTTCCATCGTTATCGAGATCGGCTGCAGCGATGAAGAGGGAAGTCCAGGGTCTGCTTTCGTCCACAACGTGACGCGTCCAGAGGGAAAGCGGGTACGGAGGAACCGTTGTGCCTGTGCCCTCCTGAAGCCAGAGGTCGATGCGCGGAGCGTCCCAGTTGTACGGCTTTCCGAGGATGTCCAGATCGCCGTCGCCGTCGAAGTCGCCCAAGCGTGACTCGTGGTTGCCGTAACCCGTGGCAACTTCCTGAAGAGTGAAGGTGCCTGTGCCATCGCCCAAGAACACACGCAGCTTTGCATTGGGGTTGCTGCCGTCCAGTCTCATCTCCGCGTTGAAAACGTCCAGATAGCCGTCATAGTCAACGTCGGCAATCTGGAGTGAGTGGCCGTGAATGACATCCATGCCGAGCAAATCGGTGCCGATCCACGAACTGCCGTTCCATTCGTAGAGGAGCATTCTGCCATCAGCATCCCCCGGCACGAAGACGATTTCCGGCCTGCCGCCACGTTTCAATTGACCGGCGGCCACGCGAGTGAAGCGCTGCGTTTCGTCGATCACTTCCACCGCAAAGGTTGTCCCTGAAAGATGCCTGAACCATCTTCCTCCGCCTATGATGTCCATCGTGCCGTCGTTGTTCACATCGTAAGCCGCTAACCCCTCGCACTCATTTCCCGAATAGGTATAGATTGCCGTGAAAGGCCAAGGAGAAGTTGCACGAGGGTTCGTGGGAATTTCCGCGAGATAGAGGGCAGAGGCATACTGGTTCCAGAACACGAACTCGGCCTTGCCATCGCCATCGAAATCACCGAACATCTGGTCGTGATGTTTGTTTGCTCCGGAGTTCTTGATGATTCTTCTCGTCCAGGCTGTGGCCGTGTCGAAGTTGGGGTAAGGATTTTCCCACCACCAAACAAGGTTACTCTGCCAGTCTGCCCCCATCACGATATCCAGATCGCCGTCCTCGTCAATATCGTGATACGCTCCGCCGGCTTCGATGGGGAGCTGTGTGCCGTCGATGACGTACCTCGTCCATGAGGCGCCCGATCGGCGATACCAAACCAGCGACGGCGCCTGCGAGCGTTCCGCAATGACGAAATCGTCGATGCCGTTGTTGTCGATGTCCAGCACGAGACTTGCCGTTTGCTGCGTGCCCGTATTCGGTGCGGGGAGGTTGCCGTTTCTGCTGCTCAAATGTACCCAGGACGCCGGATGAAGATCCAACGTAGCAACGCACTGCAGGGCCAGCGAGATGCAAAAGGTCCGCAAACGATTCTCTCGACGCCGTGGTTTCAGAAGAAGGTAAGAACTTGGATGCATTGAATCACTTGGTCAACCCTGGCAGGTAGTGCAGGGCCTGGTGTTGGGAGCTATCGTCTGAGTATCATCTTTCGTGTTTGAACAAAACCTCCGGCAGTAAGACGATAGAAATACACCCCGCTCGGCAGATTGCTGCCGTCAAACACCACCGACTTGAACCCTGCATCTTGAACCCCATCCACCAGTGTTGCGACCTCTCTGCCCAACACATCGTACACCTTCAATGACACAAACCCTACACCTTGAACCTTGAACCCGATTCTCGTGCCCGGATTTCCGCCGGAGGCGCCCGCCAGCGATCGGTTGGGTTGGGATCCGCCATTGGCGAAGAATGGATTCGGGTAGTTCTGCTCAAGGGAGACCGTGTAGGGTGCGGGTGATTCCGTGACGCTTGTGGGAATGCTTACCTCGATGGGATCGGAATAGTGCATCGTTCCGTCCAGATCAACTTGCTTCAGACGATACTGCGTCGGGGTCGTAATGCCTGTGTTATCCGTGTACGTATAGTAGTGCGGCACGTTCGTCGTCCCGTGTCCCGGCACAAACGAGCCGTCAAGTGTTCTCCATTCCGTCAATCGACTCATTCGCTTTTGCACATAGAACCCAAAGTTGTTGATTTCGGAGAGTGTCATCCAATCGAGTCGCACGGCGCTGTTCGGCAGGACGTGTGCCGTGAAGCTTGCGAGCTGGACCGGGAGCGGCGGTGCTAATTGCGTGACCGTAACGTTCCCGAACTCCGCGTCCACATGATGCGACAACAGCAGCACAGATCCGTACTGCGGATCGCTAAGGGACTGCTGTCCTTGCAGTGTCCAGTTTGACGGTTCCGTCTGCCCGACCGGCCATACTTTGACCTTGTACAGGCCACCAACACCCGACACTGTCTCAACGCGCATTTTGAAATAATACCAGACATTGGATGAGAGGATCGAGCCGGCGTCTCCCAGAACGCTAAGATTGTTTCCGAGAAGCTCGAATCGAGGAGGGACATTCGGATCTATCCAGTTCCAATGATACCATGCAATTGCTCCCAATGGAAGATAGCCTGTCTTCGGTTGCCACCCGGATAAGGGATCATCCGTATGACCGGTCCAACGGAAGAGCAATCCCACGCCCGGCCCGTTGCTCGGATTCCCGAACCCTCCGAGCGTGTCGATGCTATAGAAAATGATTGGTACAGTCACTTCATAATCCGTCCAGAGCTTGTCGCCGATTGCTATCAGGCGATCATAACCGAGGTAGGTAGGGCGCACCGTGCTGTCGGTCAGCGTCCAATGTCCGTCCACAACCTGTGCGACACTTTGAAGAGACGATGCCGTGCTCCAGTCGATGGCGTAATTGCCAGGCCATATGTTGCCCGCTGTGTACTGAACAGTGACCGTTTGCGTGCTTGTCTGATTCAACGTGTTGGTTGCGGTGATGACAACGGTGTTTGAGCCGTTGATCAGATTCTCTGTGTTGATATCGATGTTGAAGTCTCCCGGATTCAGGAGCCGCCGGGTGTCGGGTCCCCGGGAAAGCGCGACGGACGACCCGCCGTTGAGTGTGTACGAAAGACTCTGCACGCCGTTGGGGTCGGAGACGTTGCCGAGGATGTTGACCGCCGTCTGCGGATTACCGAGTTGCCCGAACGATTGGTTGAGACCATACCATACCGTGATTGTCGGTCCCGATGCAGGCGCCAAGGATGCGGCACAGACTGTCAGGCCAGTGACTAAGACCAGGCGAAGAAGCCGAGCGACGAGCAAGTTCATGAGTGTTCTTATGCTTGTTCTTTCCCCGCCTTCATTGCTGGGGGCCGAGTGTAATCTCGCGAAAGACCCAAAACAGGTCAACCCCGCGGGCGGGATCGCGGGGTTGACAGCGGTTCGCTATGTGCGGTATCGTTATTTGAGTAACAGCATGCGCTTGGTTTGGGTAAAGCCGGCCGCATCGAGCCGATAGACGTACACGCCACTGGGAAGATTGCCAGCATCAAACCGAACAGAGTACGCCCCCGCGCGCATAGGCTGCTCCACCAGCGTTGCGACCTCTCTGCCTAAGACATCGTACACCTTTAGCGTAACGCGTCCGACCTCTGAGCTCTGACCTCTGACTTCTGCTATTTGGAATCTGATGATCGTGCTCGGGTTTCCGCCGGAGGCCGATCCGCCTTTGGCGGAGAACGGGTTGGGGTAGTTCTGTTCGAGTCGAAACTCGGCGGGCTGAATGTTCTCTTCAACCCCTGTCGGAACCGTGATCGCTATCGGCTCCGAGTAGTGCACTGTTGCGTCGAGATCGATTTGCTTCAAGCGATAGCGCCAATCGCCGGGTGTTGTCGTCGGGTCGGTGAAGGTGTACCAGTGTGGATCGAGCGTGGTTCCGTGCCCCGGCACAAAACTGTTTTCGATGGTGCGGAACATACCGGTCTCACCCAGCCGCTTTTGCACTTCGAATCCATAGTTGTTGGTTTCGGAAATCGTCATCCAATCCAACTGCACCAGATTGTTGGGAGCGAGACGAGCGCTAAAGCTTGCCAGTTGAACAGGAAGCGGCGCTTCCGTTCTGAAATAGTCGACAAGGCCGGTAAACGCCGGCGCCGATGTGTCACCGGGCGGCTGGAGGGAGTCGGAGTTTGCGGCATAGACAGCAACGGAGTCAACATTCATGTGATGAATAGCCGTATCCACCTTGATCCACGGTCCCCCCTCGCTGGTCTTGTAGTACTGTGTGAAGACGCTGTCGGTTCGGTCGAGCCGAATAAGCAACGGTGTCGTGCCGAGCAGCAGGCCCGGTAAGAGATGGTCTTTACGAGATGCGTATTGGCCGTGGTTATCAAATGTATAGAGGAGGGCGCGCATACCGGAGCTGTCACTGTAGATTTCGCACCGAACGTAGTTCGAGTCGTCCTGAATAGCCATTATTCCCTGGATCTGATACTGACGCGTTTGAACGCCATCGAACTTTGCGTAGATGCCGAAGTTGCCGACATCGGACCCGGGTGGTCCCACACGCTGAACCAATCGTGGTGCTCTGTTGCCTCCCTGTCCGGAAGAGACAGGGTCGCGGGAGAGCCCCATGGGGATGTTGATGCTGGCGTGTGTTCCGGTCATGCTCTGCGTGCACCCGCCACGCGGGTCCACAAAGGTCCAGAATGTATCCAGCGTGCCGCCGTTGAACTCACTTTGCCTGATCCCCTGCGAGAAGCCGAGGATAGGCAACAATGATAACAGCGAAAGAACCTTAATGCGTGTAGCTCCGTGTTGTTTCATGGTTGTTTCCCTTTGTGATTTCATCAACATTCCTTGGAATATCCCCGTGATAGTGTATCGGTATCGCAAGGTCTGAACAGCAGTCCAGCACCTTCGGCTCTGGCAATGGCAGAATGAACTTCCCCCCGCGTTGTCGGTACACTGACTGCTGGCGCAGAATCTCGTCCGCAAAGTTCCATGCAAGCAGAAGCACAAAGTCGGGCATGTCCTCGACCAGCCGTGACGGCGGAACGATCGGGATGCGGTTTCCAGCCATCAGTCGCCCGTGCTTGTACGGGTTCATATCCACAATATAGTCAAGGTGGCGGCGGTCGATTCCCACATAAGCCATCAGGGTTGCCGCCTTGGCTGCTGCGCCATAGCCGACAATGCGCGCACCCTGTTGCTTCAGCCCTGTGAGCAATGCGAGTAACTGCGACTTTAGCGCAACAACGCGCGCTGCGAACTGACTATAGAAGGCGAAGGTGTTTACACCCCGATGCTTTTCTTCCTCTAATATCTCTTCGACAATCGCTTCACGGTGCTCTGCGTGCTCAACAAAGAGACGGAGCGAGCCGCCATGGACCGGCAGACGCTCAATCCTGTTAACGAACAACCCGTGACGTCGGAACAAGTCGTCAAGCGAGCTCACTGAAAAATAGCAAAGGTGCTGGTGATAAATTGTGTCGAATTCCACATGGTCCACAAGATCAGCCACGTACGGAACCTCGATCACGGCAACGCCAGCCTGCTTCAAGAGGAGCTTCACTCCGGCGACAAACCCATTGAGATCCGGAACGTGGGCAAGAACGTTGTTTGCAAGGAAAACGTCTGCCATTTTTCCTTCATTTCTAAGGGATTGTGCCAGGTCTCGCGTAAAGAAAGTATTAAGTGTGGGGATTCCCTTGCTGGCGGCCACACCTGCCGGACCCTCGGCCGGGTCGATGCCCAGAACCGGGATTCTGGCAGCAGCAAAATGGCGTAACATATAGCCGTCGTTGCTTGCGGCCTCGATCACCAGTGAGGAGGAATCGAGCGTGCGAGTTTGCATGATGCGCTGGGCGCTTGCCTGGAAATGTGCCATCAAGGACGGGGAAACAGAGGAATAGTAAGGATAGTCCCGACAGAACAAGATCTCGGGCGGGACAGATTCGGTGATCTGCACCAGAGTGCACTGGGGGCAGAAGACAAGCTCCAATGGCGCCACGATGTCCGGCTCCAGTTGATGCTCCGGATGAACCAGGGCGTCCGCCAAGGGAGTTGTGCCGAAGTTGATGATCGATTGCAATCCGGCACGGCCGCACGATCTGCACGTAAGGTTGCTGCTCATCTATGCCTTCACCAGTTCTTCGACCCTCCAGCGCAGCGAAGTGGTCAGTGCGCCTGTTTCCATCAAGTAACGTATGTGGTCGATTCGTTTGAAGCGCTTGCCCTCGAAGTCCTCCAAACGTACGCCGACTTGGCGATACGCTTCATACAACTCTCTGGCCCCCTTGCGCACATCCCATTGCGGGCGGAAGGACGGGAGGGCTTGAAGGATTCTTCTCCCATCGACTCGATAGTTTCGTTTGTCTGGTGCAGCGCCCGAGGCAAAAGCGATCTCACAACCGGGAACGGTTTCGCGAACAATCTCGGCAAGCTCCCGAACGCGGTAGTTCTCCTCGGTGCGGCACACGTTGAAGGCTTTGTTGTGAATGGCTTCGCGCGGCGCTTGCAGGACTGCCACAAATGCGCGGCAGATGTCTTCGACATGGACAAGCGGTCGCCACGGAGTTCCATCGCTCTTGATGAGGACCTTGCCGGTCGTAAACGCCCACGCCACTAAGTTGTTCAAGACCAGATCAAATCGTAGACGCGGCGAAACTCCGTAGGCCGTGGCATTGCGCAGAAAGGTAGGACTGAACCTCTCGTCGGCAAGAAGCGCAACGTCGTGTTCAACGCGGACTTTCGAAACGCCGTAAGGTGTAACGGGATTGAACGTAGACTCTTCGTTGAGAAGGTCATCTCCGCTTGCGCCGTAGGTGCTGCACGATGAAGAGAAGATGAAGCGTTGAACGCCAACCGTTTTCGCGATCGAGGCCAGACGCACCGAAGCGTAGTGATTGATCTGATATGTGAGCGCCGGATTGAGGTCGCCTAACGGATCGTTGGAAAGCCCTGCGAGATGGATGACGGCGTCGAACCCCTCGAGGTCTTCCGGCGCGACGTCGCGCACGTCGATGCGCATCTCCGGAATTTCCACGATCCCATCGCGGAAACTACAACGTTGGAACAGATCGCTGTCCAGACCGACCACGTCGTATCCTTCGTCAAGCAGCATCGGCACGAGAACCGTTCCGATGTACCCCCGATGGCCGGTGACCAAAACCCTTGTCAAGTGCTTCCCCCGTGAATCCGTTCAGTGTTATTCAATCATTCCACACTTTCCATGGAGCGTTGCCGCGATCCCAGAGGTCTTCCAACAGTTTCTTGTCTCTGAGCGTATCCATGCACTGCCAGAATGAAGTATGCTTGTAGGCCATCAACTCACCGTCGGCAGCGAGTCGTTCCATCGGTTCTTTTTCCCACTGTGTGTTGTCGCCGTCGATATACTCGAAGACGCCGGGCTCGAGAACGAAGAACGCGCCGTTGATCCAGCCTTCTGCCGTTTGGGGTTTTTCTTCGAACGAGGCGACGCGGTTGCCGTCGAAGGTCAGATGGCCGAAGCGCGCAGGTGGTCGGACTGCAGTCAGGGTCGCCAACTTTCCGTGCGAGCGGTGGAACGCGAGAAGCTCGCGCAGATTCACATCCGATATCCCGTCGCCCCACGTGAGCATGAATGTTTCATTTCCGATGTACGGTTGGAGGCGCTTGATGCGTCCGCCGGTCAGCGTGGCGATGCCTGTGTCCACAAGTTCCACATTCCAATCCGGACGAAAGCCGCTTTGCATGTCCACCTTCCCCGTCCGAAGATTGACTTTGAGGTTCCCGCTCAACGCGGCGTAGTCGACCATGTACTTCTTGATCTGCTCTCCTTTATAACCGAGCGCGATGACGAAATCCTTGAACCCATAGTATGCGTAAAGCATCATGATGTGCCAGAGGATGGGCTTGCCGCCGATCTCCACCATCGGTTTGGGTCTGATTTCCGTTTCTTCGGCGAGGCGGCTGCCCACGCCCCCTGCAAGGATTGCGACTTTCATGAGAGGTGCCCGGTCTTCGGCTGAGACATGGAGGGGAGGAACGATTGGTATTGTAAGCCTGCTCGGGAGTGTGCGCTCATGGTGCTCAGCACTCGTGCCCAGCGCGCCGGATCGAGATACATTCTTGCATAGAAAAGAAGAAGAAAGAAGACACAGGAGGATCGTTGGGAAAATGATAGCGGCACGCGCCGTAACGACCTGATGTACTCGACGAACCGCCGCAGCCGCGTGAAGCGTCCACTCGCCGCGGGATCGAACCAGCGTGCGATTTCCCTTTTCGATCGGCATGCAAAAGTGGATACGGTCGGATGGAATCGCCGCAGGAGTAGTCGCTCGGGCACTTCGGCAATTTCGCCGCGAAGAGCCAGCTCACCCAATAACACACGATCGGAGGATTCGTACGGTCCAATGCCCGGGGTCCTTCGCAACGTCTTCAGGCGCATTACCCCAAACACTGCATTGCAGTCGAGCGGCGTGCGTGTGAAGCGCTTGTACCGGCGATGGGGTTCCGCATCCCTGATGTTGTAGTAATCTTCGAACGCATCGTCGATGATCTCTCCCTTTGGCCCGATGATGATGGTCTTGGGATAGGCAAGCACCACGGTCGGTTCGCGCTCGAGCACCTCGACACACGATTCGATGAATGTCTCTTTGCAGAGATCGTCGTGAGCTGACCATTTGAAGTACACGCCGCGCGCGTACTCCATGGTCAGGTTGTAGTTGCGTGCCGCACCGAGATTCTTCTGGTTACGAAAGTATCGGATGCGTGGATCCTTCGCGGCGTATTGCAGGCAGATCGCTCCGGTTGCGTCGGTCGACGCATTGTCCGAAATGATGATCTCGATGTTTCGATACGTTTGGGCACAAAGCGAATCCAGTGTCGCGCCAAGATAGTTCTGCCCGTTATACACCGGCAAGCCGATGCTGACGAGTGGAGCAGTGTGCTTCATGAAATTCCCCCAAAGACAGCAGCGTAGCTGTGAGAAATATATGGAGACAGTCTCTCATCTTCACTACGCTCACGAAAAAAAGTGTTGTGAGGCGACGAACAAATGTAAACTCTTGCGGATGAAATCCGTTTGACGCTTGTCAAGGACCTGTGACCGATGTTTCTTCTGCACCAGGCAGATGGTTTCGACAGAACAAACAGAGAAGTGGGAAAATGAGCGATGTGCCCGGCCCTGGTGTAGCAGAATCATCGCGGGCGTTTGAGAACCGGTTCCCAGTAGTCGAGGTCGAGCACAATGCTTGATTCGTACGTCGGCTTTACGGGCGTATTCCTGCCGACCTCGAAAGGTGGCTCCACCGAACGGTTTTTCAAGACAATGAGCCGGAGACGAAGGAGTCCTGCAATCGGATTCGCATCGACCTTGTCTATCACTTCGGTGGAGCAGGAGAGCCTGTCGCCGGCGTACACGGGGTTTGGATGCGCACCGCTGTTGATTGCTACAAGGCCAAGCCTGTTCTCCATGCCGGCGAATGCCAAGGCATACGCAATGGACATCGTGTAGCCGCCGAAAACGACCGGTGCCGGATGAGGCCGAACCGCTTCGAAGTGTAATCGTGCCGTGTTTTGATACAGCCGCGTAAAACTCAGATGATCCGATTCGGTGATGAGTGCACTGCCCGGATGAACGATACGCTCCCCGACATGATAGTCATCGAAGAAGAAGCGCCCGCCCGTTACCTGATGGTAACATTGGTCGGGAGAATGCAACGTAAGCCTCTCGGGTGCCAGCGTTGGCAGGAAGTGGGGAATAACCGGTGCACTCAAGTAGGGGGTTGCATTCTCCCTATTCTTTCTCACCATGACCCAGCGAATGTATTCCAGGACCACCTCGTTCCACTGGTTGCGTCCGGTGGTCTTCACATACACGATGCCGTCACACTGGTTGCTGTTTTCCTTCAGCCCGACGATGGTTGCCGTCGTGCGAATCGTATCGCCGATGTGCACAGCCTGTCTCCAGGTCATCTCCGCATAGCCCAGATTGGCTACGGCGTTCAGCGAAACAGGCTGGACCGTCTGGCTCAGCACCGTGTGGAAAACGATGAGTGGATGGATATGGTTGTGGGCGTCGCAGTAGCGCGGCGTACGATCGCCGGTGAGGGCGATGTATGCAACGCGGTCTGCATTGGTGAGTACTCTCGGCGTAGGGCACTCGAATGTTTGCCCTACCTGAAAATCTTCAAAGAAATTCTGAACAGAGCCTTTGTTCATCGTGTGCAACGGTATCGACGCAGAACTCACTCCACAAGAGAACACTAACGATTTTCGGAATGAGATGTCAAGGGAAGCTTGCGCGTGTGCCCGTTTTTGGGGGGGAGGAACACCGTGCTCAAAGGTATGAAACACGATCGCGAATGTGGTGATGCTTGCCACGAAATCTTCGATGTGTCAAGCAGTCTGCGCTGTTTGTATTTCACTGCGTCATTGGGTATATTTTTGTCGATCCCTTCCCAACAACCATTTTGATCAGGAGTGAATATGAAAAGGTATGCTCCCCTCATCGTGCTGTTCTGCGCCGCGGTTGTTGTCTCTTCGGCGGCTGCTCAATATCTCACTTCCGCAAAGCTCTACCTGCGCCAGCGAGAGTACGCGCAGGCGGAGGCAAGCGCCTTGAAGGCCGTGGCAAAGGATTCCACGGATGAGGAAGCGTGGTACGTGCTCGGACAAGTTCGCTACGAATTGAGGAAATACCCGGAAATGATTCAAGCGTTTGAGAAGGCTGCGGCAATCGATCCAAAGGAACACCCCAGGGAGATCCATAACTACCGGCTGAAGGTGTGGGCGGATTCGTATAATGCCGGAATCAAGTATTACAACAAAGGACGCGATACGGCTTCGTATTTTGCTATTGCTGTCGATTCGTTCAAGACTGCAATCCTCGCTCAGCCGGACAGCGCGTCGACGTACTATGTGTGTGCCCTGGCGCTCTATGCCAACGGCCAAACCGACGAGGCGATGTCCACGTTGTACAAAGGACTGGAGAAGAAACCTGCGTATCCGGATGCACTCAGCCTGCTCGGCCGGCTGCACATGCAGGTCGCGCAATCCAAGATGAATGACAAAGATTCCGCCGGTGCTCATCAACAATATGCCAGCGCGGCCGGAGTGTTTGAGAAACTCTACGAGCTTGATCGCTCGGACGTCGCGAACGTTATGAATCTTCTCGAAGTGTACGAGAAAGCCAGGATGGACGAAAAGGCTCTGAGCCTGACGAAGAACTGTGCCGAGGCTGATCCGAAAAACCGTCTCTGCCGTTACGCATATGGACTGTACCTCATCAAGAAAGAGCAATATGAGCAGGGGATCAAGGAGCTGGACGTTATGCTCGCCATCGACCCGACGGCGAAAGACGAGCTATACAAAGACGCGATGTACAATCTCGGCGTTGCGTATCAGAACTGGGGCGTTGCACTCAAAGCTGCCTCCGACAAGAAAGTGGAGGAGAGCAAAGGCAAAGTGAAGGAAGATCTCACATACAAAGAGAAATTCAGGTCAGCGCTAACTGCATTCCAGAAAGTGGAGGAATTGAAGAAAGACGACCCGGCCCTCTATCAGGCGCTTGGTAAGCTCTACGCAACGTTGAACATGCCGAAGGAAGCTGAGCAGGCGTTCAAGAATGCAGATAGACTATTGAACGAAGGGAAGTAACCACTCACCGAGAAGGAACGTCCATGAACGACCAACAACCACCGGGCCCCCAACAGATCAACATCGAGTTGAACGAAAAGGAGGCCGAGGGCATTTACTCCAATCTCGCCATTATTACGCATTCCCCAGCGGAGTTCGTGGTGGATTTCACCCGCGTGCTGCCGGGGGTGCCCAAGGCGCGCGTGCTTGCCCGGATTATCATGACTACGCAGCATGCGAAGTTGCTGCTCCATGCGTTGCAGGATAACATCGCCAAGTTCGAAAGCAAATTCGGCGAGATCAAAGTCCATGGCGAGATGCCGGGAGGATTTGGCTTCCAGCCGTTGATCAAAGACGAAAAGGTACACTGAAACCTGGCGGTGTCGATGTTTGGTGTGTGCTCGCACGCGCAACGGCCTGCGAGCACTTTTGTTTTCCGCACCTGCATGAACGATCATACTTTTACGCAACGCAGCATCAGGCAAACACCTATGGCGAAAAGTTCTTTCATCCCCTTTGGCGTTGAAGAAATTACCTCATAGGGTTGCGCGCACACATCACCGAACTGTGCCGGGCCTTCCGATTCCCTCTCCAAACCCACGAGTTCCAACGAACTTAGAGTGACCGCTGGTTTTCGCCCCGCGTTTGTCACTTCTCGAGGTCATTGGCACCTGTCTTGCCCTTTCCTTCAGGAGTACGAGATACCGTCATCGTTTATCTGGAGGAGATCATGAGCTTGCGACTGTGGAGGATAAGTCTGCCTGTGCTGCTGGCTGCTCTGACATTGAATTGCTTCAAAGAACCGCTCTCGCCCGTCTTGCCGACATGGGACGTTACACTGACATTCCCGCTCGGCACACGCGTCTATACCCTTGGCGAGCTGATAGCAAAAGACACAGCCCTGCTGAAGGCGGGGGCGAGCAATCAGATCACGTTTTCGAAGTCGGCATCTCTCGCGCCGACTACGGTGCAGGATCGGTTGACGCTCAGCCCGAAGGATACTGCGGTGCAGATGAAGCTCGGCGCGTTCACGATTGTTTCTCCTGACAAGCGAACAGCCATCAGCATTCCGTGGCTGCCGCAAGGCCAAACGGTGCCGGTGCCTGAAACAACAATGGTGTTCAACGACATCAGGGCAAAGCTCGATGCCTTCGATCAGATTACGCTCAAGAGCGGTACGATCAGTCTGAGAGTGGAGAACAATCTCCCTGTTGCCATGGAAGTGACGTCGCCGATCCGCCTCATGGATGTGAACGGCAACGTGATTGCGACGTTTATGTTTTCACCTTCAACGATTCCTCCCTTCAGCTCGCGCACGGCAAGCGATGACCTCTCGGCAAAGACGTTCACCAGCGACTACAGGCTCTCCGGGTTGCAGTTCTACACGCCCGGAAGCGCAACGCCGGTGACGATTCCCACCGGTGATCTCCTTGTTGCCACACTCTCCACGTCGAACTTGAAAGCGCGCCAGGCAGTGATGGCGGAGATCCCGGCACAGCGGCTGAACGACAACGACACGACAAGACTGCGCATTGACGACTCCACGCTCGTCAAGGAGGTGTACCTGAAGAACGGAAGCCTTCGCTTCACGTTTCAGAACAATATCCCCCTCTCAATGATGTTCTCGTTTCGCTTCAGCGAACTGGAGCGCCGCTCAGGCTCGGCCTATGTTGCGTACGAGGACAGTGTGTATCTTCCAGCTCACGGCTCGGGCTCCATGGTGCTGAATCTGGCAAACACGCGCGTGGTCTCTCGCGATGGCGATCTGGTACGTGCACTGAACCTCAGAGGCTCGGTGTCCATCGCCTCAACGGTTGGGCAGCCGGTGACGGTGAGCGAAACAGACAGGGTCTTCATCTCGGTAACAACAGCGTCGCCACTTGTGGTCGATTCTGCGCTCGGTGTGGTGAAGCCGATGTGGGTGAGTGTGGATACGAAGGTGGGGCTGCAGTTGTGGAAGGGTCTGCAAAAATTCTCGGGGCAGCTCACCCTGCCTGCGGCACACGTGCGATTGACCACGCTCTCCTCCATTGGTTTTCCGGCGGACGCGTACGTAACGCTCGGCGCGCGCAAGTCGTCTGGTGATTCGGTCTTTCTCACGGTTCCGGCGTCGCAGCGGCGGTTGATGCCCGGACAGGACGTTGTCGAGTTCGATCAGGCGGAGGTGGGGCGTTTCCTGAGTCAGCTTGCGTCGCGGTTTCCGGATTCCATTCGGGTGACCGGGAGAGTTCTTGTCAATCCGCCGGATGTGTACACCCCCTCCCTCGCAGGAGTCGGAAGCGTCGGGAGTAGAAGCGCCATCAGCGGAACGGTGAGCGTCAGCGTTCCCCTGAACTTAGGCCTCGGCAACGGAACGGTGCGGGATACGCTGGTCATCGGCGACACACTGAACAATGGGCAGAAAGGATTCACGATCGACCAATCGACACTCAACCAATACAACTACGGCAAAGTATATATCGAGTTAGAGAACGGCCTGCCTGCGGAGCTTGCCGTGAGCGTGTCGTTCCTCGGCGCTTCACGTGCGCACTTGATGACTCTGCCTCAGAACGGCGTGCCGATTCGGCTCGGCGGTGCTCAGGTGGATGCCGGCGGCAACGTGATCGCGCCAAGCCGGTCCACGACCGTGCTCGCGTTGAGCAGGCAGGAACTTGCCAACTATAATCCGTCGCAATACCTCGCGTACAGCGTCGGAGTGAACACATCGTCGGGAGGTGCAACCGTGCAGTTCAAGACAGATAACCAGGTGAAGGTTCGTGTGTGGACGCAACTCTCAGGGAGGGTCAAATAAGATGAGCACACGCACCTTCGGACTCTTGCTCGTTGCAGCCGTTTTCCATTCTCACACACTCTTTGCGGGCGGCGATCGCGTCGACGTTCGTGGCATGGGTATGGCGCGCACGTCGGCCGCTGTTGCCCAGGGGCTTGACGCCGTCGGCATCAACCCCGCGAATCTTGCGGTGAAGGACGACGCCGTGACGTTCGCTATCGCTCCTATCGGTGCCCATGCAGGGAGTGACTTCCTCACATACGGGCTGTATAATGAATACTTCACAGGAGTCGAAACGGGCAACGGCCGCGTCGGAAGATTTTTGGAGGATCCGGACAAGCAAAAGATTCTTGATGCGTTTCGCGGTGGAGTTGGTGAGATCACCGCCGATGCGGCCTATCGTCTCGTTGGGGTGACGGTCCAGCTCGAAGCGGTGGGAGGGTTCGCCTTTACGATCACAGACAACATTGCCGGCATCGCGAGGATTCCGAACGACTACGTCCGTTTTCTACTCTATGGCAATACACCGGGTTCCGTGTATGATTTCGCGAAGACGAGTGCGAAGGCTGCGTGGCTGCGAGAGTTCGCGCTTTCATTCGGCGGAACGATTCCCCATCCTTCCTTCATGCAGTGGCTTTCACTCGGCGCGGCTATCAAGTTGGTGAAAGGATACGGCTACTACGAGGTGGAGCGCTTCAATACGTCGCTCACCACATCGGACAACGGCATCCTCATCGGCCATGTCGGTTATCTCGCACGTCTCGTGGGACGCGACCCAACACGCGCACAGAGTGGGTTCTCGTTTTCACCGTTCGATCAGCAAGCATACGGACAGGGGGCGGGTTTCGACATAGGGCTTGCAGGGGGCATTGGCGGCTTTATGACCGTGGGCATGAGTATGACGGACATCGGCCAGGTGAACTGGGAGGAGAACATCGAGGAGACCTACGCCGACACCACGCTCGTGGTTGACGATCCGCTTGCGGTAGAAGATGGGACGATCATGGAAAATGCGCTGCAAGGGAAGAAGCGTGCAGGCACGCCCTTCTCGCGATCGTTGCCGACCACGTTCCGTGTAGGTGCTGCCGTGCAGGTGGAAAAGCTGGTGGCGTGGATGCCGGGCGAGTTGCTGCTCGCGGCCGATTACACCAAAGGGCTTGTCGATGCCCCCGGCACAACGTTGTACGCGCGGTTCTCGCTCGGTATGGAGTGGAAGCTGGTCAACGTGCTACCGCTGCGAACCGGTGTGTCGTTCGGTGGAACAGATCGCACAAACATCGCGCTCGGTATCGGACTGCATCTTGGCGTGTTTGATCTCGATGTTGCGACGGAGAATCTCGACTTGCTGTGGGGAGGAGATAGCGTGACGCACGGATCGATTGCCGTCGGTACGCGATTCAGGTTCTGAGCTTTCCTTACTGGAGGAGTGATGGGCCGGACGCCCCGTGGTGTTGCGCGGGGCGTCTGTGTTTCAAGCGCACAACATTGTGCATGCCTCCACCGTGTTGTTCTTGATTCCTGTTGCGCACAGAGTGAGATCGAGCCTGCTGCAATCCGACCGCTCCGTCTTGTACGTATGGAGATCGGAACCAAACACAAATCCCCGTGAACAACTCCCCCAATACGCTCCTTCTCATCGCGGACATCAGCGGCTACACCCGCTTCATGAAGCAGCACGCCATCTCCATTAGTCACGCGAAGCAGATCATCGTCCGGTTGCTCACGGTGCTCGTGAGCAGAGCGCGGCCGCCGCTGAAGGTTGCCGAGCTTGAAGGCGATGCCGTGTTCTTGTACGCCCTAACGAACGGGAGCAGCCTCGATGCCGTGGCACAGAAGGTGAAGGAGCAAGTGCTTGAGTTCTTTGCCGCATTCCAGAAGGAACTCCATGCCATCGATTCCCTCCGAACGTGCCCGTGCGATGCGTGCACCCACATCGGCAACCTGCAACTGAAGCAGGTGCTTCACGCAGGTGTCGTTGCAGTGGAAAGGATCGGCAGGTTCGAGAAACTCTTCGGACTGGACGTGATCCTTGTTCACCGCATGCTCAAGAACTCCGTCCAAGCGAACGAGTATGTGATGATGACCGAGCGGGCGTATGCGCATATAGGGGACTTTTACGGCCTGGTGCCCGAACGCTTCAAAGAGACCTTCGAGGGTGTAGGAGAAATCGAAACACTAGTGTTCTACCCTCGCTCGCTTCTCAGCCCCGTGGAACTTACAACCGCTGAAGTCCTGCAAGTCTCACCATTCGACAAATGGAAGTGGCGATGGCAGATCAGCTATAAAACGCTCTTGGAGTGGCTCGGCATTCGCAAGATCGAGGGCGTGTTCGACGGCCTGCCCACGTAGGGGGTACGGGAAAACTCCGCTCTCGCGTTGACCTCAAACATCAAATCCTTCCCTCGCCTCAGGAACATTTCTCTTGAGATTTTGTTATACTCTCTGAGGATTCATCGTTCAACCAAACATCAGGAGAGGATATGACAGCGAAACAGATTGCCGGCATTGCATTATCAGCCATACTGCTTACTTTTGTGCAGGCATACGCTCAGAAGGCGCCGAACTTCAAGTTGAAGGCACAGGACGGGAAGGTTGTGGAGCTTACAAAGCTGAAGGGAAAAGTGGTGGTGGTCAACTTCTGGGCAACGTGGTGCGGGCCGTGCAGGAAAGAGATTCCCGGGTTCATGGAGGTGTACAATCAATACAAGTCGAAGGGGTTGGAAATCGTCGGTGTGTCGCTCGATCAGGAAGGGTGGGATGTCGTGCGGCCATACCTCGCCCGGATGCCGATTACCTATCCTGTTGTGATTGGCGATGGCGCGCTTGCCGATGCCTACGGCGGCATCGATGCCATTCCTGCAACGTTCATCATCGACAAGAACGGTAACATTGCCAAGAAGCACATCGGTTATCTGCACAAGACGGACTTCGAGCGGATCGTCAAAGCGATGTTGTGAGCATCATGAGGGGGATGAAGCAATGAAGAGGCTTCTCCTTGCCGGCATCTGTCTGAGCACGTGGAGTTGCGTGCATCCCACGGACGAGGGTCTCGGCACGCCGGGCAATCGTCCTCCCGTCATTCAATCCTTGACAGCGACCCCTTCTACCATCAATGTCGGGGCAAGTGCGACGGTCGAGGTGGTTGCGAGTGATCCGGAGAATCAGCCGCTGTCGTACAAGTGGTCGGCTTCCACCGGCGATATTTTCGGTGAAGGACCGTCGGTACGGTTCAGTGCCTCGTTCTGCTGTCGCGGTCCGAACTACGTCCAGGTGACGGTGAAAGACAATGCCGGGGGAAGTGTGACCGAACGCGTGGACGTGTTCATCAATTATTGACATAAAGCGTGAACAGCCGTCCTAACCTTCGTTCGATCATTCTCCTCGCCCTTGCGACATGCGTCGCCACACCGGAACTGTACGCGCAGGGGTGTTGCACGGCCGGTGCGTCCACGCTCGGCGGTGTCGAAAGTGGTGTCCTGAAACATCACTACCTCAGCATCGGCGTGAACTACCAGTTCAACTCCCTCACGCGGACTCATCAGGAAAGAAAAAGGATCGACGATCCGCTGCGCCGCGTTGCAGGCGTCAGCTATTTCATCCTGCAGGCGGAGTACGGACTCACACATCGAGTTTCTCTCCTTGCCGCGCTTCCGTTTGCGGACAAGTCGCGCGAGATTACCGTTACGAACGCGGTCACGGGTTTCTCGGAAACTGCCACCTTTGGTTCCTCCGGCATCGGCGACATGACGTTCTTGGTGAAGTATCAACTCATAGCACCGACAATCACATCGCCATTCGAGTTGGCCATGGGCGGCGGGACCAGCCTGCCGACCGGGAGTTTCACCAGGGAGCAGAACAACGCACAGCTTGCTATTGATCTTCAACCCGGAACGGGGGCTGCAGCGTTGGTTGCCTGGTTGCATGCCATGCGCGCATTTCCGGCACAGGGGCTTCGCCTGATCGCGTCGGGCACGTACCGGTATGCAGGCGCGAACTTCGACGGCTACAGATTGGGGGATGAGATTGTCACGGGGCTTGGAGTCGAGTACTCGTTGGGTGAAAGCTTTGCAGGCGCTCTCCTTCTTCGTAGTCGCTTCGCCGGCCAGGATTTCGCAAGTCGCCGCATCCTTTCGGCAACCGGCGGAACCTACCACGATCTCATGCTGGCCCTCTCGTATGTCGAGGGGGCGAGTCATGTTCGGGCCTTCACGCAGCTTCCCGTCTATCGCAATGTGCGCGGCATTCAGCTTACTGTGGCCTATTTGCTTGGCGTGGAGGTCAGGTACACGTTCGATCTGACCGGGCGGCAGGAGCAACAGCCCGAGTAGCGTGCAGTTCCTCACCAGCCGATCCATCGGAGTCGTAACTTTGCTGTATTTGTCGTATATTGGCTCGGCACATCTACCTGCATCTCATGTACATATCAAAAGGATCATCACCAATGAACCACCGCTTTTTCTCGACGCTTGCTCTCGCACTTGTTTTCGCCTCCTCGCTCGCCGCTGCTTCTCCCAGCGGGGAGAACACCAAGAAGACTTCTGCGGCCAAAAAGGAGATCAAATCCTGCTGCTCGGCTGAATCCAAGAACAAGAGTGAGAAAGATTGCATGGACATAGACATGAAGAAAGTCCAGTCGAAGGATACCGAAGCAAAGGATGCACATTCCTCCGATAAGGACAATAAGACCAACGCAGAGAAGAAGCAGGATGTGAATGGAGGGGAGAAGAAGTAACTGCTTGAGAAGAATTCCTTGGGGGGGAACACGCAATGACAATTCTTGTGGTTGATGACGAGCCTTCGTACCGGCTCGCGGTGCGCGAGGTGTTGATGGCTGAAGGGCACGACGTGCTGACTGCCGAGAACGGTGAGGAAGCGCTGCGCAAGCTCTCGTTGATCGAACCGGATATTATTGTGTCGGATATCTACATGCCGGTGATGGACGGAAGAAAACTGCATCGGGCTGTCCGAGAGATGGCGCGCTACGAAAAGCTTCCTTTCTTGTTTGTCTCGGGATACAGCGACGAGCAGACGATGACCGCCGTGAGCGACCCGCGCTACGACGGGTTCCTCAGCAAAGCAAGCTCGCTGAAAGACTTGATCGAGTGGATCAAGTATCTGACAACGCCACTGGAAAAGAGGGGAATGAGTTTCCCCAGCCATCCAACGCGCGTGGGATAGACGCGGATTGCAGGGGAGTGTCTTCAGGAGGTGAAAGATAGCTGTCATCAACCCCTCATCCTCCGGTTGCCTCCTGTTCTTTCATCCTCAACAATTCTCTTCATATCAATCCTGGATAATCGTCTATGAGCACCACAATCCGCAAACCCGCCGTGTTGGTGACGGGTGCCAACGGCGAGATGGGACACGGACTTATTGGAGCACTGGCACGTAACGGCGACTACAATATCATTGCACTCGATGTTCGTCCGATAGATGATGAGCTTCGTCCCAAGTGCAGCGACGTGATTACGGGAGACATTCTCGAGACGCGGCTGTTAGAACGTATGCAGAGCGAGTATGAAGTTCACACGATCTATCATCTTGCTGCACTGCTTTCCACGCGCGCAGAGTTCACGCCCGAAGCTGCGCATCGTGTCAACGTGGAGGGAACGCTCAATCTGCTCAAGCTTGCTATCGAACAATCGCGCTGGCACGGACAGCCCGTGAAGTTCATGTTCCCCAGCTCCATTGCGGTGTACGGGCTGCCCGATCGGGCGACGAAGAAGAGAGTTGGCAAAATACGAGAGTGGGAATGGAACTATCCCACCACGATGTATGGCATCAACAAGCTCTACTGCGAGCACCTCGGCCGATACTACTCCAAGCACTACCGCCAGCTTGCGTCCGATAGCACACCGAGCGGAGCGGTGGATTTCCGCTCAATCCGCTTTCCGGGTCTCATCAGCGCGGTGACAGTGCCCAGCGGCGGCACGAGCGACTATGCACCCGAAATGTTGCACGCGGCCGCGCAGGGCAAATCCTATTCGTGTTTCGTGCGCGAGGATGTTCGTATTCCCTTCATGGCAATGCCGGATGCCATCACGGCACTGCTCAAACTCCACGAGGCACCCAAGGAACGACTCACCACAACAGTCTATAACGTCGGCTGTTTTAGTCCTACGGCAGGAGAAATTTACGAGATTGTGCGCAAGGAGTTCCCGGGCGCGCAGATCAAGTTCCTGCCGGACGACAAACGTCAAGCGATTGTGGATACCTGGCCCGAAGATGTTGACGACTCGGCGGCTCGCAAGGACTGGGACTGGAAGCCCGAGTACGATCAAGACCGGGCGTTCAGCGAGTATCTCATTCCCGGCATTCGCAAGCGCTACGCGGGCTGACGTGGACCAAAGTCTTGCTTAGCAGGCCGACGCTGAAAGCGTCGCACGTGAAGAGGTCGCAGCCGCCCTGTAGCGCCGAACTCACGTTCAGCGATAGTGTCAGCGCACACTGAGGCCGTCCCGGACCCTCCGGATGGTGAGAAGCTGACCGAAGAAAAACTACACCGCGAAGCCCCCTGCTTCACCACCTCTCCCCGTTCCAACAACAGCACAACACCTCCCTCCCCTTATAGGGGAGGGACGGGGTGGGGTTGCAAGGAGTGGGTTGCGCTTGGGTTTTCGCCAAGGCGACGTGTTGAAATGAGAAGCAATGCTCTGCTTTCATCTCGGTGCTCTTCCGACGCTGAAAGCGTCGGACATGCGAACCCTGAAGGGGTTCAATAGTTGGGCGGACAACGCACGAACCCGGTGGTCGAATCGGCAAATTCGAGCTACAGCT
>CAZIKE010000019.1:0-37862 GCA_964539775.1 uncultured Chitinophagales bacterium | reverse complement strand
TGACTGATGATCGTCGTTCGAATTTCGTCCGAATAGCCCCGCTCCTTGAGAATCTCGGAGCCTTTCATCGGGTGATCAGGCACGTGCGGATGCATCTCGTAATCGAAGTCATGCAGCAACCCGACGATGCCCCACGTTTCCTCGTCTTCTCCGTGTTTTCGGGCGTATGCACGCATCGCTGCTTCAACCGCAAACGCATGCTTTCGCAGAGTGTCGGTTTTCGTGTATTCGAACAATAAATCGAGTGCATCCTGGCGGTTCATGGCGCTGCCGTAGAGAGGTTGGGAGTTGTGAACGCTTAGGAATGAAGATAAGAGAATCGGGGGGAAATGCAATGCTCCGGCGTGAGAAAGGCGAACCCGCGGACGACACGAATGAACTATGGGAACCGAGGGCCTTGCCCTCGGCTCACGCATATGGTCGCGACAGGAACGTCTGAAAAAAGCTCCGTGTGAAGAGCATGTGTTATTTCGTCAGTAGCATTTTTCGAGTTGCAACAAAGTCGCCGACGGAGAGTTTGTAAAAGTACACGCCGCTCGACAAATCCCGAGCATCGAACGTCGCTTCATAACTTCCCGCGTCCAAATTCTCATTCACCAGCGTCGCGACTTCGCGACCCAACATATCGAACACCTTCAATGATGCGAGACCCGAACCCTGAACCATGAACCGGATGTTCGTCGTTGGGTTTCCGCCGGAGGCGGATCCGCCTCTGGCGGAGAACGGATTGGGATAGTTCTGATACAGAGCAAATGCTGTCGGCAATCCGTCGGATTGCGACACACCCAACACTGTGGTGGTCCCCTGCTTCAGCACGATGTCGTTATTCGGGTCGAATTGAAACGCCGTCGGCTGCCGATCAACCGTGAACGTGAACAGTTGATTGTTCGTGTTGTTGAAGACACGGATGGTCGTGTCGGGACCGGAAGCGAACGTGATCTTCAACGTCAGCGGCATCTGGAAAAAGACCGTGTTCGTTTGCGTCTGTCGCGCCAGGAACGTCACACGCCACTGCCCTCCGCCAAGGTTGGTGAAGCTGTAGCCGTTTGCATACACGGGGTGGTTCGGCTGATAGATCCATTGGTTGAAGAACCAATTCAGGTTCTGCCCCGTCACGTCGTTCACCTTGGTGATGAAGTCAGCGGTCACGGCGGTCTTATGCCGGAAGTTCAGCGTGTCCGTCCCATAGGCTTTCAGTGCTGCGAAGAACAGCGAGTCACCAAGCGTATAGCGCAGCATGTGCAGCACGCACGCGCCCTTATAGTAGGTAATTGCCGTGTTGAACAACTGGCTGTTGGGCGGTGTGTTGATTGCCCAGGATGGATTGTAGATCGGCCAGCCCGGGTTGCCGCTCAAGTAGCCGTTGGCATCGCCAATAATGTCGTTCTTGTACGCAGTATAACCTCCGGTGTACTCAAACCACAGTGCTTCGCCGTAGGTTGCAAAGCCTTCGTTCAGCCAAATATCGGCCCATGTACCGGGCGAAATCATGTCGCCGAACCATTGATGCGCGTACTCGTGCGAGACGAGGTTCTCGCTCCAACAGTTCGGACATAAGCTGGTCAATGTTTGGTTTTCCATCCCTCCCCACGGGAAGGAGCTGTTCAGCGTTGCGAACCCATTCTTCTCAAATGGATGAACGCCGAACAGTCGGGAAAACTCCGTCGTCATCGGGATGATCTTTTGTTTGATATTGTTGAGATTGGTCTGGTTTTCGCCGGCGTTCCAGTAGAAACGAATGGGAATACTGTCGTTGGGACTTTCAGGATTGCGCCAGTGGACAATATCTAAATTGTAGTTGACCTTTGCCGAGATCACCATCAGGTATGTGGTGATGGGATCACGGCTGATCCAGTGATACCACAGTGTGTCGGCGACGCGCACGGAATCGGCAAGCCTGCCGTTGGAGCCTAACTTCACTGTTGCCGGCACCTTGGCCTTGAGGTTCAACGTCGCTTTGTCGGCTGGTCGATCCCAGCACGGAAACCACTTGCGGGCGCCTTCCGGTTCGCAATCCGTGAACACCATGCCGTTGCTCGCATAGAAAGCATTGTCGGTAACGTTGTTATGGTGGTAGTAGATTCTCACCTGCACGGTTTCGCCGACGGCATACATGCGGTCCAGAGTGATTGTAAGAATGTTCGAGGCATGCGTGAACGAGACGCCCGCAAGCGCTACAGAGTCAATCACCAGGGATGTATTGACTGCGTTCAACGCAATGGACTGCAGAGCCGTATCAACGCGGAAGGTGATGATCTCGACACCGGTAAAAGACTTTGGGTACGGACTCAGAAAACAGTTGTACAAGTCCAGATGAAGATTGTAATCCAGCACATCATACGAGTGGCGCGGACTTCCTGGAGAGAGTGCAAGAGGATCAACACTCCATGCGGCGTTCATCTTCTTCTCCGAACAGTACTCGGCCCCCTTCTTTGGCAACTCGCCTTGTGCATAGGCAGACAGGGAACACGATACGGTCAGGGCAAAAAGGAAGAGAATGGTAGTTCCCCGAACCATAGGATACTCCTTTCGTTCTTGTAGGTAGATTGGACTGATGGCGATGGATATCGCAGTGCATAATGCGTCGAGTCTCGTGCAGCCGTTCGTCCGCCGGCAAATCCATGAGACGTCGTTGTCCTCCGCTGCAAGAAGCTGAGCGACGATTGCTCATGCAATATACAAGTCGGAGAAAGCTGTGTCAACAAGACCCTTGAAGAGTGATTCGTTCGATGCCTTGACGCTCCACGACCTTCAAGAGGTCGTCATGGGTAAAGGAGTGCCGCTCCTTGCCAAGAAGTCCGGAAAGAGGATTGCCGATTGCGTATGCCACAGGACTTGCCGCCGGCAAAGAGACAATCATACTACGACGTCCGACTCCTCGCTGCTTCTCGTGTATCGTGTCACCGGACGAGGAAAAGCAAACCCGGACTCAAGAACCACTTCATCTCCCACGCGAGCATCGAGCATGAGGGTAAGGGCTACCGAAAGGTGCTTCCCGTTGGCAACAACCCGCGCTTTGGTAACTCCCCCTTCGACAAAGATTTCTTCGATCTTTGCAGTCGTGCGGTTCATCGTATCCTCTCCTTGTTGGTGGCGATGTGTCGTAACGCCGAACGGGAACGGTTGCCCGAACGTCTACGCTTTCGTCCCCCATCGTCTGTTCAACATGTATGCCTCTACACATGAGCACAAAGAGAATGGAAACTCGTCGTACCCATCCGTATCATTCCCAATTTTTGGGAAAACATCCCTGCGATTTTGCCAGAAATGCGAAAGCCCGTACTCGCCTACGAGTGCTCCACAACATTCGTCGCTGCAGCGTTCCGGATGTCCTCCTCCAGCAGATGGAAGAGGTCGGTCATGCTGCGCACGACAGGTTCGGAAAGGCCGATGCCCGGCTCCACCGTCTCCACTTCGATGCCGTAGATCCTGAGTGTGTTGGGCAAGCGGTTCAGCGTTCTTGCTATCTCGACAGCCTCTGCAATGCCACTTTGATGGCTGGAGGAAAGGAAGAAGCGCTTGGGAATGGTTTCGTGGAGTGCGTCAAATGCATGCACTGACCCCGGCGCCTTGCCTGAACGCACGGCGTCGATGATAAACACATGCCGGTAGCCTTCCCAGGCATGCATCAACGACGTGCCTTCACCACGTTCTTCGATAATGGCAATTGTCTCGGGAAGGTGATGCTCCGCGGATTGCATGCGAAGACGTAGTTCCCGGACCGCATAAATGCCCAGACCATCGTCGCTTCTGAACTCGTTCCCTACTCCAATAACAAGGATGGAGGGCGAGCCTGCATGATGGAGCCTGTCGCGTTCGGTTCGTTCTTCTGATTGTTCGGTCATCATCGTGTGTCCATGCTTAGAGCGAATGGGCCTGCATGACGTTTGGCGTTGGAGACCGGCTAGCGATCACACGTTGGACGGCTTTCACAAGATCCTCCGGTGCATCCGTCCCGATGCGATAATGTTTGCCGTTGCGCATCGAAAGATCCACCGCTCGGCCACCAGACACATTATAGAGCCAACCGTGTGGCGTCCAACGAATGCGCCAGCCGTACCAGAAAGGATTCGTCACTGCGAGGCACTCACGCACATCCCGCAGGTCGAACCGCTTGTGGATCATTCCGGGACCGAACGTAATCTCTAACCTGCCGTTTGTAATCTCGACTGTCAGCGCCGCTTGCTTACACGCCCTGGTACTCCAGTCGCACAAAGTGTGTTGCACATGAAATACACGGATCGTAGTTCCGGATTACCTGCTCGGTCTTCCACGTCAACTGTTCGCTCGGCAAGTCCAGGTGTGCGGCAACGAACAGGCGCAGGTCGTTCTCGATCGTCGTCTGGTTCTGCGCCGTCGGCGGGACGATCTTTGCATCGAGAATTGTCCCATCGTCTGCAATTTTGTAGCGATGATACAATACGCCGCGTGGCGCTTCGGTCGCCGCAAACCCAATACCTGAACGAGGTGCCACCTCCACCGACGCTTGCTCGGGCGGCTCGTACTCCTCAATGATCCGAATGGCCTCATCGTACGCGTAGACCGTCTCGAGCGCGCGCACGATGATGCTCTTGAACGGATTGTTCACAACCGGCTTCACGCCGATGTGCTCGGCGACCTCTCGTGCAAGGGGCGAGAGTGTGTCATAGTTGAGGTTGAAGCGGGCCAGCGGACCGACCATGTACGCGCCCTTCCCGCGTTGGGCCGAGTGCAGGGCATTCGAGTGCTGCACATGACGCTCTTCGAAATGAAACTCGTATTCACGCACGGCGATGTCAAGCCCGCTGCTGGAGATGATGCGTCCATCGTTCAGCGGGTACTCCACAGGCGAGCGAAGCGCAACAAACTCATACTCGGGCTGAAAGTCCGGAAACTCGAACGTGCTGACAAGCCGTGCCG
Organism: uncultured Chitinophagales bacterium; assembly: GCA_964539775.1. Lineage (GTDB taxonomy): Bacteria > Bacteroidota > Ignavibacteria > UBA10030 > UBA6906 > CAADGV01. The sequence goes on along the minus strand of CAZIKE010000019.1, from coordinate 32,963 downwards.
TATCAACGGCGGCCTCGCGCCCCCACTTCAACGAGTCGAGTAGCCCGCGCAGCGCGGACTTCGTCGGAAGCCGGTAAAAGCCGCCGACTTTGACATTGATGGGATGAATTTCTCTTCCCCCAATCACTCGCACCAATTCGTTGCCGATCTTCTTCATCTGCAATGCCTTCTGAACAAGCTCGGGCTTGTCCCTGGCAAGAAGCAACGCATCCTCATACCCGAGGAAGTCCGGTGCGTGCAGCATGAAGATGTGCAGCACGTGACTTTCGATCCACTCACCACAATAGAGCAATCGCCGCAGCGCACGGAGTTGTCCCTCTACCGCCACGCCGAACGCGTTTTCCATCGCGTGGACTGCACTCATCTGGTACGCAACAGGACAAATGCCGCAGATGCGCGCCGTAATGTCCGGAGCTTCCGCATAATAGCGCCCGCGCAGGAACGCCTCGAAGAAGCGCGGCGGCTCGTAGATTTTCAGCTTGACGTCCGCAACGCGCCCGTTAGTAATCCTGACCACAACGGCACCTTCGCCCTCAACCCGGGCAAGCTGATCGACCTTAATGACCCTGTTTTTCATGAGCATCACTTACTTTCCGGAACGGTTCGGCATAGGCATTGAACCCGCGGAACATCAGCACAATCTCCTGACTGCTCACGCCCTGCTCCGCAAAGCGTTTACCGAGCGAGGAGGCATTCGGATTCTCCATCGGTCCGAAGCAACCGTAGCATCCGCGGCTGTACGACGGGCACAGAGCGCCGCATCCAACGTGCGTTACGGGTCCCAAGCAGGGTACCCCGCCGGCAACCATCACGCAGACATTCCCTCGCCTCTTGCAATCTATGCAGAGGCTGTAGGTCGGCACACTTGGCTTCCTGCGGTTGAGGAATGCACTGACGACCTCGAGCAACTGATATTTGTTGACCGGACATCCGCGCAGCTCGAAATCCACACGGACGTACGAGCCGATAGGCATCGAGCGGTCGAGTGTTGAAATATATTCAGGCGTAGCATAGACAAGCCGCGTGAATTCACGAACATCCTTCCAGTTACGCAGCGCTTGAATGCCTCCCGCGGTTGCACACGCACCAATCGTGACGAGCACTCGGCATTCTTTCCGAATCAGCCGTATGCGCTCAACGTCGTGCGGGGTCGTGATGCTTCCTTCCACCAAACCAAGGTCGTACGGACCACGCAGCACACGACGACTTGCCTCGGGAAAGTTCGCAATCTCCACTGCGCCCGCAACGGCCAGCAGTTCGTCTTCTGCATCAAGCAACGAGAGCTGGCAGCCGTCGCATGATGCGAACTTGAACACGGCAAGTTTTGGTCGGGTTCGTCTTCTCGCGTTCGTTGCCATGGCTACAACTCCTTTCGCCCCAGCAGCGAGGCGATTCGAGGGAGCGGGAACACCGGCCCGTCCTTGCAGATGAACGTCGGACCGTACTGGCAATGCCCGCAGAAACCGATTGCACATTTCATGTTGCGCTCCATGGAGAGAAAGATATTCTCGGATGCCATTCCCCGCCGATCCAGCTCTTCGATCGTGTATTTCATCATCACCTCGGGACCGCAAACGTAAGCCACCGTATTCATCGGATCGAGTTTGATGTAGGAGAGCAGCGACGTGACGACACCGATGTGCCCCTTCCAAGAGGAATCGCCGCGGTCAACGGTCACCAACACCTCGACATCTTTCTCATCCTCCCATCGCTCCAGCTCAACGCGATACAGTAAGTCCAGCGGGCTTCGTGCGCCATAAAGGATCATGATGCGCCCGTACTCACTCCGCTTCTTCAGGAGTGAGTAGATCACCGGACGCAACGGCGCAAGCCCGATGCCCCCGCAAACAATGCACACGTCCTTCCCTTGCGCAACGTCCAGAGGCCAGTGTGAGCCGAACGGCCCGCGCACGCCGATAACCTCACCGCGTGTTTTCTGCGATAGCGCTGTTGTGATCGTTCCCACGCGATGAATCGTATGCTCGATGGTTGTTGGTTTCGACGGATCGGAGCTGATGGAGATGGCGGCCTCGCCCATCCCGAACACGTACAGCATGTTGAACTGTCCGGGCCGGAATGAAAAGTCCTGAAGCCCACCCACATCAAGCGTCAGCGTGAAGGTATCGTCATTCTCCCACAGGATTTTCCGAATCGGAACCGGAATCGTCGTCATGGGATCGACGGCGGCTCTTGTTCCATGGAGTGCTTCGGCAATCATATGACTTTCTCGCTGGTTGCAAGTCCGTAGAGATCCAACAACTGTATGCGCGTTGCTTCGAGTCTGCGTTCCATGACCACCGCGAGGCGTTTGAGCATCTCATAGCCAAACTCTTTGTCCTTTTCACATTTCGTGCGCAAGCATTCTCCATCCAGCGCGATTGCCCGCGTCTCAGCCACGGCCGTGCCGCTGAAGTGCCACCGGTAGGGCGAGATGAGCCACGACCATCCGAGGATTTCTCCCGGTCCTGCGGTTTGGATGCGAATGCTTCCACGTCCAGGAATTTCCGTTTCCAGAGCCACACGACCTGTGCGGATCAGGAAAAACGTGTTCGCAATTTCCCCTTCCGTGATCAGACGCGAGCCTTCGGGAAATCGTACATTCGATGCACAACCAACGATCGTTTCCATGTGCTCAGCCGAAAGGCCGTGCAGAAAGGGATGCTGGCTGAGGATCCCTCTGAGGTCTTCTTTTTCCATGTTATCCTCTTTAAGAAGTTTTCGTCGTTACTGGTGATGCGCGCAGAGCACGTAACTCATCGGTGATGTCGATACCTGCCGGACACCACGTCATGCAGCGGCCGCATCCCACACATCCAAAGGACTCGAACTGTCCCTGCCAATACGCAAACTTGTGCATGAGCCATTGACGGTAGCGCGCACGTGTGGACATGCGAATGTTACCGCCGGCGATCTTTGTGAAGTCCGCCGTGAAGCACGAATCCCACAACCGCCAACGCTCCGCCTGATCACCGGTCAAATCCGTGATATCCTCGACGGTCGAGCAGAAGCAGGTGGGACAAACGAGCGTGCAATTGCCGCATGCGAGGCAGCGCTTGGCAACATCGTCCCAGTGAGGATGCTCGAAGTGTGTGTTCAGCGCTTCGACAAGACCCGAGGTGTCAACACATTTCCCCATCGCCTCGGCAGCTTCGCGCACCGCAGCGATCGCTTCTTCCATTTCTCCCGCCGATGCCTCACGATGGCGGACTTCGCTCAACAGTTCTTCTCCGCGCCGGGTTCCGATCTCTACCACAACATGATGCCTCCCATTGCGCACGATTTCCGTCAACGCGAGGTCGAACCCCGAGACCGCTCGCGGCCCCGTCTTCATGGAGGTGCAGAAGCAATTGTCCCCGGCGCGCGTGCAGTTCACAGCAACGATAAAGCATTCCTCGCGTCGCTTCTTGTACGCTGAATCAATGTAAGGTCCGTGCAGGAAGACTTTGTCCAGTGCCTCGATGGCGTTCAGCTCGCACGGGCGGACACCAAGAAAGGCGAAGCGTTCTTGCATGTGTTGATCGTCGTTCTGGACCCGGAAGGTCTTGCCCTCCCGATGTGCGGAGAACAGCTTCTTCCGCGCAGGGTACAGGAATTTCTTCCACGACTGCGGACCGACGACGTATCCAAAGAGAGACAGCGTGCCGTTGGAGCGCAAGGCATACCGGCCCAGACCTTGTTCATCCTGGACTCCTATCGGCAGATCCTGCATCGCGTGGATTTCATCGAGGACTACTGCTCCATCGCGTACAGTAGGCCCAAGCGTTGTGTATCCATGTCGCTCGAGTGCGCTCAGGAGGTCTTGTACATTTTCACAATCAACAACAACCATCGTCTCAACATCATCTTGTTGATGGGAGTGAAAGGACAGCACAATCACACTTACCGAAAAGTCAGATTGTGTGCCACGCGCCGGATGCAAAAATTGAACGGAATCAGTCATGCACGTTCCCTCTCTTCCCACTTCTGGGAAGCTGCAATGACGCACTTCGCAGATTTGAAAATCAAGCAAGAACGTGTATATTTGTTCAACAAGAACTTCGGATGTTTTCACACACGTACACCATCGTGCCCTCCATCGATCTCACAATCGTTCAGCCCGATATCGAGCAGTATCTGAACGACATCACGCCTGATCGTGACAGAGTGCTCACAGAGATGGAAGTGTATGCTCAGCAGATCGGCTTCCCCATCATCGGGCCGTTAGTAGGACGATTGCTCTACCTTCTTGCTACATCAACGAACGCGAAACGAATACTCGAGCTCGGCTCCGGATTTGGATACTCGGCGTATTGGTTTGCGAAAGCGACAGGCGAGGATGCCCGGATTATCTGCACAGATGCGAAGGGAGAAAATGCACAGCGGGCACGAGAGTGGTTTTCGCGCGGCAATCTGAATAAGAAGATCGACTTTCGGGTCGGCGACGCTCTCGCCGTCCTCGAAGCGGCAGAAGGAGAATTCGACATCATCTTCAACGACATTGACAAGCGGGACTACCCGAAAGCGCTCACGCTCAGCATTCCAAAATTGCGGAAGGGGGGCTTGTTCATCAGCGATAATGTGTTGTGGAAAGGACGCGTGTTACGCGATAAGCCGGACGAAGCAACAGCCGGAATCCTCACATTCAACCGACAACTCTACGCCATGCCGGAGTTATTCTCCACCATCATCCCCCTTCGAGATGGCGTGTCCGTCAGTATCAAGCTGTAGGGCGTATCACGTAGCCTCGACGTTATGACGGTTACCATTCTCGCATCGATTTTCCTCGCGCTCATCTTGTTGATAGCGTTCATCGGCTTCAAACTCGCAGCGACTCAGCCGAAGCCGACGGAGGACCTTGCGACCGAGAAGTGCTCACTGTGCCGCTCCAAGTTCAATAAGTCCGTCCTCATCGAGCGGCAGGTTGGCGACCACACGCTGTATTACTTCTGCCCCGCCTGCGTCAAGAGCCTGCATGATGAGCTTATCACCCGCAATTGAGCCCACTCACGAAGCTTCTGCCGACATCGTTCCTACACCGTGATGCGTAACTGATCGTTGGAGAACTGTGTGGGAAACGCACGCAATGGCACCTGTGCCGGTCCGCGGGCCACCTCTCCGTTCGTGCGAAACCGTGAACCATGGCAGGGACAGACATACACCTGATCCTGAAATCCCGTAATCGTGCAGCCCTGATGTGTGCAGGTTGCCGTAAGTGCAGTAAACGAATCCTGCCCGGTGCGGGCAACGAGCAATGCGCCGTTGCTGTATTGCACGAGGGCGGCATTGCCGACCGCTGCAAGCGGTGAGGTCGAGTTGATCGTGAGTGTGATCGTGTTGCCTGCAACAGCGGCCTGGATGGTGGGCAGCGCAGGCGCTTCGACAGAGACCGAGTCGTCCTTGCAGGCGCCGAGCAGCGGCGCAAGGGCTGCACCGAGAGCAAGCAAGGTTCCCGCCTCACATGCATGCCGACAAAACTCACGCCGCGTCTGCTGGTGAGAGACCTCCGATTTGTTCATACTCTTCAACTCCCTTCCTGTTGGCTTTTTCCTATGTCAACAAGTAGGATGATGAGAGAGTTGCCCTCACGCCCTTTTTGGAAGAAACAGCTCGGCGCTGGGGCAGTATTCCTGTACCACACACGTCGCGCATTTGGGTGAACGCGCAGTGCATGTTCTCCTGCCGTGAAGAATCAGCATCGAGCCGAGATCAATCCAGTGCTTCTTCGGAAAGAGCTTCATCAGGTCCTCCTCGATCTTCTCCGCCGTATCCTCCGTGGAGAAGCCCAGACGCTGAGCGAGGCGGTGAACGTGCGTATCAACGACAACACCCGAAGCAATGCCGAATGCCTGTCCCAACACTACGTTGGCCGTCTTGCGACCGACGCCGGGCAGGGTCACGAGTTCCTCCAGGGTGTTCGGCACCTCGCCGCCAAAGCGCTCGACGAGCGCCTTGCAGCAGCCAATGATGCTCCTGGTTTTCATGCGGAAGAATCCGGTGGAACGGATGTCCGCTTCCAGCTCGGCAGGATTCGCCTCGGCAAAACCTTTCGCGCTCTTGTACTTCTTGAACAAACCCGGCGTTACCATGTTCACGCGTTCGTCCGTACATTGGGCCGAAAGGATCGTCGCAATCAGAAGTTGAAATGCATTCTGATGATGCAACGCCGTCCTGGGATTCGGGAATTCTTTCTTGAGCAGCTTGAAGATATGCGTTGCCCGGGATTTCTTGTCTTCAAGATGTTCTTTGGCCGAGGGCCTTCGCGTGGGCATGAGAGACTTACGTTTTCGCTCTGGGAATTGTTTGTCTCACTGAGCTCCCTCATAACTTCAGTTGCTCAAACTGCAGCGCATCAGGCCTGTAGCGCGCGTTGGGTATCAGCAGCCTCTGGATTACTTCACCCCCGATAATCGTGCGATCGATGATCTCCTCAACATCCTCCGTCTTGACTCCGCCATACCAGATACCCTCCGGATAGATCACCACCGTGATGCCATATTCGCATGCATCGAGGCACCCAGCAACATTGGCTCGGACAATCGAAGAAAGCCCTCGCTTCTTCAACTCTTCCTTGAACGTGTCGCGCACTTTTGCCGAGCCTTTATGCAGGCAGCACCCCTTCGGATGATTCGGCTCCCGTTCATTCAAGCAAACAAAGATATGCCGTTGGTAGCGTCCCATGAGAGTGTCGGTTCACATGATGGTAGATGGCTTGGTCGTTGGACGGCGAGTTTTCATCTCCGTTTTCTTGCCAGGATGCCGATCCCGACAAGTATCAGAGCGATGGGCCAAAACTTTTTTACAATGTGATGGAATTCCATGACCCCGAGACTGTCGAGCAAGAACATGGAACCAAGGACAATCAGCAGTATCCCTATCCAAGAATTCTTCATCGGTCACCTTTGGAAATGAGACTACCAGTATGAAGCCGTAATCGCAACATCCCCACGCACAACGGCGAGACACGCCGCGCGTTCGTTCTGCTCAAACTTCTTTTCCCTCATCAGCTTTGCTTCCAGCTCTGAAGGGGTGACAAGGTTCTCCGCACCATCGAGAACTGTCACCCTACACCATCCACAAATCCCATCGCCGCTGCATGATTGGCCGAGAGGAACACCCGCCTGGGTTGCAGCCGCCAGAAGTGTGGCACCGGCTTTCACCACCTTCGATTTCCGGAATGGAACGAACGTTACGACGGGCATCTGAAGACTCGATTCGCCTTAGGAATTCCTCATCCGCACCGACAAAACCCAACCCGGTTCACCGTTGCAGATACGCCAGCACGTCCTTCAAAGGACGGGCATTCAAGACATCGTTCTTCTCCAACCATCCCTTCCGTGCAACGCCGACGCCGTAGAAGACGTCCTTCAAGCCCTCGACGTTGTGTGCGTCGGGGTTGATAGCAATCATCACACCCTTTTCCTTCGCGTACTTCAGCAGTCGCCAGTCGATGTCGAGTCGTGTGGGATGCGAATTGATTTCGATGATCTTGCCGTAATCCGACGCGCAGTTGATGATATCAATCATGTTCACCGGATAGCCGTCTCGTGAGAGGAGTAATCGACCGGTCGGGTGGCCGAGCATGGTGACGTACTTGTGCTTCAACGCTTTGATGATGCGCCTGGTCATCTCCTTCTCGTCGTGTTTGAAGCTGCTGTGGACGGCGACCACAACGTACTCGAAGCTCGAAAGAATTCTGTCGGGCCAATCCAGCTCGCCGTTGGGAAGGATGTCGCACTCGGTCCCTTTGATGATACGAAACCCTTTGAGCTTATTGTTCAACGCATCGATTTCTCGAAACTGCACTTTCAGCTTTTCCTCGCTCATCCCTCCGGCATAGGCTGCAACTTTGCTGTGATCACCAATGCCGAGGTACTCCCATCCGAGCGCTTGCGCAGCCTTTGCCATCTGCTCCAGCGTGTTCACACCGTCGCTGTAGGTGGTGTGGCAGTGAAATGTTCCCCGAATGTCTTTTTCTTCTATGAGGCGTGGGAGGCTGTGATGCGCGGCAGCTTCAATCTCTCCCATGTTCTCACGCAATTCGGGCGGAACGTAGTCAAGTTCAAGTGCGCGGTAGATATCTGCTTCATTCTTGCACGGCACGATGCGCTTGGCTTTGCCTCGTTTTTCTTCTGCACCGATTTCCGAAAAGCCGTACTCATTCAGGCTCCAGCCGAACTTCCGTGCGCGCGAGCGCATCTCGACGTTGTGTTCCTTGCTGCCGGTAAAATAGTTCAGGGCAAACGGGTATTCATGATCATCCACAATGCGCACGTCGCAGTTTATTCCCTCCTTCAGGACAACGCTGGATTTCGTGTCGCCCTCGGCTACGATGGACTCAACGTCGGGATGAGTGACGAAGGCGTGCATAATGCCCGCTCGATACTTGTCCGGTGCGCTCACAACAATGTCAATGTCGCCTATGACCTCCTTCCTGCGTCGGAGACTGCCAGCGATCTCTGCGCGTTTCACCCCCTGTTGCTTCAGCAAGTGTTTGAGGATGGCATTTGCCGCCTCGTGTGCTTTGGGGTAGAGATGTTTCTCCGTCCGAACCCGCAGCGCAGCAATGCCTTTCAGGATATTCTCCTGCGTCTTTTCACCGAACCCCTTTACGGAGGCAAGCTGATCGGCCTTCGCCGCGGATTCTAATTCATCAATCGTAGTGATCTTGAGTTGCTCGTACAGGACTTTCACTTTTTTGGGTCCGAGTCCGGGAATGCGGAGCATCTCCGGCACGCCGGGAGGGAATGCCTGCTTCAGTTCTTCATGTTCCTTGGATTTTCCGGTGAGGACAAGATCGGCAATAATCTTCGAAATGCTCTCGCCGATGCCCTGGACTTCTCGTATGCCTCCGCTTTCCACTAACTCGCGCAGGTCCTCAGTGACACCTTCGAGCGCGCGGGACGCGTTGTGAAATGCCCGCGCCTTAAACGGATTCGAGCCGAGCAGTTCATGCAATGTTCCCATCTCATCGAGAATGGCGACGATGGCTTTCTTGTCCATGAAGAGACGTTGAAGGCAAAGCGACTTGGTACGGCATAAACTAATGAAAAGGGTCAGGAGTATCAACCCGCGTTGGTCGGGACTGTGTCTCGACAACCAAAGATGTCGAATCAGGAGATTCGACCTACAAAATCCTTCCCTTCAACTCGGAGAAATCCTTCACGGCTTTCCTGCGATTGATCAGCTCACGCGCGGCATCCACCTTCTCCCACACATTCCAGAGCAGCACGCCGACGACTTTGTGCTCGTCGAGATAGTACACGACGCCTTCGCGGAATACTTCCTTCCAATCGGCGAACGTCTGAAGCCGAGAGTCAAGATCGCCAACTGCTTCAAATCCCAAATCGTACAAATCGGAATAGAAGTAGGGGAGATAGTCATACGCTCGCTGCGCGCCTGCCATGTTTTCACCGGCGTAGCGTCCTTGCATTTGCGCATTGTTCCAGTGCTCGATGCGCATCCTCTTTCCAAGAGCCTTCACAGGAAAGAAGGCGATGTCGCCAGCGGCATAGATGTGAGGATCTGACGTTTGCAGGAATTCATTGACCACGATGCCGTTCTCCACGGTCAGACCCGCATGCAAGGGCATTTCAGTGTGCAGGTTCAACCCGATAGCGGCCAGCGCCACGTCCGCGTCGAGTGTCTTGCCTTCTCGTGTTTGCACACGCGTCCGCCCGCCGGAGCGCTCAACAGCAGTCGGTACGTCTCCGCTCAAGACCTTCACTTTGTGCTTTCGGTAGTACTCTGTAACGAAGGCAGCAAGGTCCCGCGGCAGGACGTTCTGCAGGATGAACTCGTCCCGGGAGATCAGCGTTACTTCTTTCCCCAGCATGCTCAGTGCGGCCGCAAGCTCGGCGCCGATGAACCCCCCTCCGATCAGAACAAACTCGCTGTACCGATCCGCCGCCTCGCGGAGTGCGCTGTAATCATCCACGGTGCGGAAGTAACGAAGAGCATCTCCGCCAAACGACAACGTACGCGGCGAACCGCCCGTTGCAATCAAGGCCCTATCGTACTCGTAGCGGTTCCCCTCCCTGTCCAACACCTGCTTTCGCTGTCGATCGATGGCAACAATTTCTCTTCCCAAATGAAGATGAACATGGTGTCGCTTATAGAACGCCTCCTCATGCACAGGAAGCTGATCGAGCGTCGTCTTGCCAAGCCACAACCCTTTGGAAAGAGGAGGCCTGTCATACGGAAGATGAGGTTCCCTTCCGAACAGAGCAATCGAGCCTGAGGAGTCATGTGCGCGAATTCCCTCAATGGCAGAAGCCGCCGCGAGACCACCGCCCACAATCACGTACTTAAAATGCTTTGCCACAATCGCACCTTGGTTTTCTTGCCGTTCGAGTTGGTTGGTCAGATTACGATTTGCCTGTGTGCGCTACCATGCCACAAGTGCCGCTTCAATGGCAAGTCCGGGTCCCATGGCAAGCATTACTCCCAGATCCCCTGGTTGAGGATTGCCATGCCGCATCGTCTCTTGAAGCACAAACAGAACCGTCGGTGAAGACATGTTGCCGAAGTTCTTCAGCACACAGCGACTGTGACGGAGTTGTTCCTCCGTCAAGCCGATCTCCTCTTTGATATTGTCAATCACCTTGCGCCCACCCGAGTGAACAATCCAATGTTTGATCTGCTGCTTTTCCAAACCGCTCACCGTCAGAAGCCGTTCGACGATTTGCTGAGCGAGGATACCGGCACTGTTCCGGATGTCCTTTGAAAGGACAATTCTCAACTTCCCCGCTTTGAACTGAAAGCCGACCGTATCAATGTACGAAGGCTCCAACAGCGTTTCAAACCGCCGCAGCTCAATGCCTGTTGCGGTAGGGCGGTTTCCCACGATCACTGCCGCCGCACCGTCCGCGCAGATAGCATTGCCCACCACGGTCTCGAGCGTGTCATCCACATAGTAGCATGCAGAGCAAATCTCTACTGTCAGCACCAATGCTTTCTTGTCGGGGTAAGCCTTCACGAAATCGTACGCTCGCTGCAAACCCGGCATTGCACCGGCACAGCCCATGCCGATGAGATCGGCGCGCTGGAGGTCGGTGCGCATGTTCAGTTCCTTGATGAGGATGGCGGAAAGGCCTGGACACAAGTAGCCCGTGCAGGTAACTGCGACGAGGTAGTCAACGTCCTGCGCACGTACTTCAGCATCGTCCAGACAACGCTGGATTGCCTCCTTGCTGATGTTCACCGAACACTCCGCGAACCGTGCGTGCATATCATCCGCTGATTCGTTCGGATCAAGTGTCGCCATCTCGAAGGCAAGGTGGCGGTAGTCTATATCGCTGGTCATGAAGATGTGTTCAATGCGTGGATGGCGGTAGGATTCCACGTGGCGCGCAGCGAAATCGTATATCTCGCGCTGCGAGTATCGTTGCGGCGGATTTGCAGTACCAATCCCGAGGATGCATGGAGACGACATGGAATTCTCTCCTCAAGTGTATGAGAATGAACTACCCTATTCAACACACAGAACGGGTCAAGAATTCCGTGGGTGATGACCTATACTAATTTCGCCAACACTTCTGTCGGGACTGACGCTCGCAGCTCAGGATGTGCTTCAAGCAAGCGTGCAATATCGGCGAGGTCCTTTTGCCTTTTACTCGGACGGCACGTCTCGTCCATCACTGCCCATATCTTCCCCTGGAGAATATCGGTCAACGATGCGACGGGGAGTTTGAGGCCCATCAGCTCACGTATCTCAGCACGTGACGGGAAATCTGCATAACGTGGATCCTTCTGAATCTGAACCCGAAGATCCGATCCGTACAGCATCACGTTCACGCTGTGCTCAAACTCCTGGACCTGAAACTCTTCCCGCAACTTGTCCTTCATCTCATCAAGCCGGTCTGCCGCGATAACAATGTCGAGGTCGAGGCTCACAACAGGCTCGGCGTAGGCGTTGACGGCCTGTCCTCCGACAATGCAGTATCGAATCCCCCTCTCGTCCAGCAACGACAAAATCCTCCCGAGAAGATCAACGCTATCACGTGCGACTGTTTGCCAGAACTGTATTGCCTTCATGAGCTGAGCTTCATGCTGCTGCGGTTTCGGCAGATGGAAGTGTAGTGCCGGGACTATAGAATTCGAGAAACCGTGTGAGATGCTCCAGGATCGGCTGTGCCTCGGTAAACTGCATCAACTCCATCCGGATTTTGGCAACGTGGGGAAGTCCCCGCAGGAAACCCGAATAGTGTTTACGAAGCTCGATGACTCCGGCGCGTTCGCCCTTGAATTCGACCGAGAGTTTGAGATGTTCGCGGAGCAGGTTCACACGTTCTTCGATCGTCGGTTCGGGCAGCAACTCTCCCGTCGCCATGTAGTGCTTTGCTTGACGGAAGATCCAGGGATTGAGAACGGCGCCGCGCCCGATCATCACCGCGTCGCAGCCCGTCGTTTCGAACACCTGCTTTACGTTCTGCGGCGAGACAATATCCCCATTGACGATAATGGGAATCGACACTGCCTCTTTGATCTTCGGAATCCAACTGTAATCCACCGGCCCCTTGTGTCCCTGGTCGCGCGTGCGGCAGTGGACAGTGAGCGCCTTGATGCCGACGGCCTCACACATCTTTGCCACCTCCACAATGCGGATGCTGTCCTTGTCCCATCCCAGACGTGTTTTCAGCGTCACCGGCTTCTTGACCGCGTTGACAACGGTGGCTGCAATCTTTTCCATCTTCGGAAGGTCGCGCAGAAGCCCTGCACCAGCACCTCGCAGCGCCACATCCTTCACCCAGCAGCCGCAGTTGATGTCAATGATGTCGGGGTCGAAGCTCTCTGCAAGCTGGGCGGCGCCGTGCATGGAGGAAGGCTCGCCACCGTAGATCTGAATACCGAACGGACGTTCCTCTTCCCAGAAGAACATCTTGCGCTTCGTCTTTTCCGAGCCGCGCACGAGTCCCTCGGAGTTGACGAACTCCGTGTACACCATGTCGGCCCCCAGCCGCTTGCAGATCACCCTGAACGGGAGATCAGTGACGTCCTCCATCGGAGCGAGGAGGATGCCGTTGTGCAGTTCGATGGTTCCGATTCTCATGACACTCCAAAATACAAAATAGAGGCATGAGATGCAGGCAGGTGACCTTCAAGCCCTTGGTGCTTCGCGGTGCGAAGCGTATGTGTGTCCGGCAGCGTTCGCTCTTTGTTCTACCGAATGTTGGGCACGCGATAGCTCTCCCACCAGTTCGTGATCGCGTACGTCTTGACGTAGAAGCCGGGGTAGAACGGCGGCCGAAACGTCGGGTCCATAAGGCGGTCATCATACCGATAACGCTTCGAGAATCCGCTCTTGATGGTGGATCCAGAAAAGGTTCCAACAGCACCACGCGTATCCTGAACGATGGAGCCGAGTATTCTCAGCTCTCCGCTGACGGGACGTGTACTGTAGTTCTCAGCCTTAAAGGAGCCGTCACGCGAGAAGATGCACGCATCGATCTCACAGTTGCTGTTGTTGGCAGCATTGTCCGACACAAGAAGGTCCCGCTCCGCTACAAGACCAAGGAGGTCATCGCTCTGGGTTGTTCGGGGGTTTCGTTCGTAGCGAATGTTGTCGTCGATGTACAATGTGCTTCCTGCAGCGATGGTGACCTTCCCATCAACAGTTCCTTGAACGCGCACGTTGCCCGAAGCATAGATCACTCCGTTGAATGCTCCGTTATTCAGGTAGACCGTGTCGGGTGTCGGATCCGAGGCCGACGTTCTAATCAGCGCCATGCCGTCGTTGTTGCCGGCTGTCCCGGCCGAAAGGCTCACCCAGATGTCGCCACTGTATTTCACCCCTCCGCTGGCGGAAGCGGCGACAAGCTCTGAAAGGTCGTTCGGGAAATCAATGCTTGCCACACCGGTCTCATACCCCTTCTTGAAGATTGCTCTGTTTGTCCCAGTGCCCGGCTTCGGGTCAAAGCTTTTGGCTGTCGTCACCTTCTCAAAGAACACCGGCCGTCCGTTGACATGGAGATTGCCGTTAGAGTGGACGCGTCCCCATACGGTGTCGCCGGTAATCCAGAACACGTTGCCCTCAAACTGTGTCATCCATGCGAACATGGAGAAGCTGTTGAGTTTCTTTTTCGCAAAGAAGACTTCAACGGTGTCATGGAGTGTCTCGGCGTGCGGGGGCGGCACCACGTAGGTGGAAACACTGCGGAGGCGAACGATGTCCCCACCCACATCAGCTACTCCCACGGTGAAGCTCCCCTTGAAGGGACCGTCGAGGTTCTGTGTGGTCGTGCCAAACCACGATGTATCACCATAGAACTTGGCAAGCCCAACGTTCGCACCGGCAAGCGCAAGATTGTGCGACGCCGTTGCCTCGTAATAGCTGGACATATTACCGATGGCATTTGTTGCCAATCTGTTCATATTCAACGCAACGTAGCCGAAGATGAAACAGAATCCTATAACGATAATGAGCGAAGCCTTGCCAATCATGGATCGTCCTCCACAAAAGATTCAACGTCGAGAGTTTTGCGAAGCAAGTCTGGTTTGTTGCCAGAGGGCACTGGAGAATTTCGCCGTCCTGTCACCCGGCATAATCTCGGCCTGCCGTTTGCTGATCGCGTACGGATTTTGCACCTCAACCGTGACCTGCACAAGGTGAATTTCCGACAAGCGATCACTTGAGACGGGTGTTGGAAGCACTTCAGCCGAGCGCGTCTCATACTGCATGTCAAAACGAGTGACAACGCCGACTTTGCTCGGCAGGCTTCCATTAACAGTGCGGTAGAGATAGCGGTCAAGCTCGTTTTGCGTGCTTGCCAGCTCGCTCACCGGCCCGATGAAGTACGTCACCGTGTCGATGAAGCCACCATCGCGCCCCAGATCGCACAGGAACGAAATGCTCGATGTATCGGCATGCAGCACGGTAGCCGTTCGCTCCGGAACGCCGAACCCCATGTTCCGAAACTCTCCTTCAATCAGGCGAACCGTAGAAACGAGAATCTCCTGGACCAGAACATCTCCGTTCTGAATGCTCTGCGATTCCATCGCCATGTCGTTCGCATTCAGGACGATGAGCAGTAGTAAGCCTCCGAAGATCGCAGACGCAATCAAGTCAAGAACCATTCCCATGCAGCCTCTCCTCAATCAAAATGAAAGTATCCGAGCGCCACCGAAAGTCGCAAGGTATCCACCTTGCCGCTCACAGGAGGAAACGTACGCCACGTTTTCAGGTCAATGCGCTTGACGAATGTTCTCGTGGTTGATATTGAGTTGACATTTGATGGATCAACATAGTTGACATCGAACATCGTGCGGAAACGACGATTCGTTCCCGACGCCTCTTCTTCAATGACGAAGCCTTTGAAATCGTCGAAGTCATCAAACGAGCCGATGCCCACCTCCAAAGAACTGTCCGGCCCCAGCCGGGAGACAGGAGTGAGCATAGAGGGATTTCCGATCGCAATGTTCGACGTATCGGTGATCTCGTCGAAGGAGAGGCCCTGCGCTATTTCCAGATACGATGTGGCAAGTGTTGTTGCAAGGATTCCATCCTGTCCGTTTGCGACGACATCACTGGCGTTCCCCAAGATGGCATAAAAGCTCAAGAGGATGGTGGAAAGCACCGCAAAAGCTCCCAGTGTTATTATGGTCTGGCCCGCGTTCATTGTTGCCTATAGCACCTTTGTGTGAGAGGACGAGTAGCAGCTTGGATTGTACAAGGGCAATGCCAAGAGGCAATGTTCAGCACTTGCTTCACATGGCGTGAAATCAAGGGTTGGATCGATCTCTGCTAATCGTTCTCACGCCTCCGAGTCCGCTCATCGTTCCACCACGGAAGGAATGTTGTTGATGATGATCGATAATGGGATGAACATCTAGGCGGCTCACCTCACGCGTGGTGAGCAGGGGAAAGAAGTCTCCATCAGACGTTAGCAAACCTATCGCAGAATCGTCATTTTCCTTCTCTGCACAAATGTACCCGCGCGGAGCTCATACACGTACACGCCGCTTGCAAACCCGCTCGCACCTCCGCCTGAGGCGGATCCGCCTTTGGCGGAGAACGTGACCTCGTAACTGCCCGGCTGCTTCACCTCATTCACCAGCGTTGCGACCTCACGACCAAGAACGTCGTACACCTTCAACGTGACAAACCCCAAACCCCGAACCGAGAAGGGGATGCGCGTGGAAGGGTTTCCGCCGAACGCGGAGCCGCCTTTGGCGGAGAACGGGTTCGGATAATTCTGGTACAGCTCAAACTCCGCAACACGAGCTGCACCCTCCTCCACAACAGAGGGTGAGGTGTTTCTGAAGACGTAGTTGCCGATAGAGGGATCCCAATTGCTGACGGCAAAGTCAAGATCGCGGGAAACAACTGCGCGGATGTCTATCGCTGTGCCTTGCCCTGCCGGCAGCTTGAAACTGATCCATCCGTTTTCGAGATCGTAGCAGTACGGAGCAACGGAATCGGGATCGCCGTTCCATGCAAGGCGCAAAAGCCGTTGCACCGGCGCACGCGGGAGGTAGTAGAGTTTCCTCTGACCGTCGCTGAGAAACTGGAAGTTGAGCGTATCAAGCCCATCATTATCGTAGTCGCCGCAGACGATTGCTTCAACGACACTATTCGTGCTCGAAGTCCATTGCGGCGTTGCGGTAAAGCTGCCGCTCGCATTGGTATAGATACGGAGCGGATTCCACCACCCTCCGGTGAGCAAGTCGCGGTCGCCATCGTTGTCAATGTCCGCGAGATTGATCCCCGAACCGTAGCCGGAAAACGCCGATGTCCAGAAGGGAATCGAGTCCAGCCTCCCACCCTGATTTCTGTACAGCTTGAATCGCCCTGTTCCTCCAAGCTGATTATTATCGGAAACAGCGAGATCGAGAAAACCATCGTTGTTGACATCGCCGACAAACAGCGAGTTGGCATTGAGCGCTCCGTCGGCCGATGACCACCACGCTGCAGTTCCGATGGAGTCGCCAGAGTTCATGTACAGGCGGTTCGGCCCACGCTCATTGGCAAACACCAGATCGAGATCACCATCGTTATCGACATCGGCCCACGTGACGTCGTAGCTAAAACCTGCTTCCCTGCTCTTCCACCTCGGGAGGGAGTCCAGTCTCCCCGCCGTGTTGAAATAAATGCGGTTCTGTTCAGAACGATTGTTGTACGATTCTCCGCAAGCGACGGCAAGATCGAGGTCACCATCTCCATCGGCATCCCCGAATGCACAACTGAATGTGTAGAGCGAGTCTCTCGATATCCAGGACGGAGCCGAGGAAAGCGTCCCGTTGTTGTTCAGATACAACTTCACTCTGCCCTTCTGACTGAACCCCGTAGCTCCAATGTAAACGGACACCGCAACATCGGGATAGCCGTCGCCATTCACATCCCCAGTGGAGAGATGGCCGTGATAGTCAATGTCGCTGGACTGCCAGTTCGGAGCAGTCGGCAGAGTCCCTGTGCCCGTGTTGTAATACACAACCACACGCTGACGCGCCATGTCGTTGCCGTTGGCGACAACCAGATCGAGCCATCCGTCTCTGTTGATATCCGCCCAGGCACAGCCGGTGGAGTAGTTTGAGACATCGGTCGAACTCCAGCTTGGCGTAAGCGGAAAGGGAACCTGAGCGCGTGCGACCGTAATGGTGAAAGCCGCAAGTATCGCAATCGTTCTCATCAGGACTTCTCCTACTTGATCAACATGGCTCGAATCGTGGCAATGTGTCCGCCGGCTCGCAGACGGATGAAGTACACACCACTCGCCGTTTCAGCGGCGTCCCACACAGCCGTGTACACACCCGGCTCCTTGAATTGATTGACAAGAAGAGCTACCTCGCGCCCAATCATATCATGCACCGTCAGGATGACCTGACCGCTCCTTCCAACTTCATAACGAATCATGGTAGTCGGGTTGAACGGGTTTGGATGATTCTGATACAATCTGAACGTGAACGGCGTGTTCTCATCATCCATCACTACATCGGTTACTGGAGAGCCGACGACGGTATCCGAAGGTGAGCTTTCGTTGTTCGACGAGTCAACCGCCGTAGCGTAGAAACGATATGACCCGGCAATCGTGAGAGTATCCACCCACGTTGTATCCGTTGCCGGTGCTGGAGTCAGCAGAATGAAAGGAGATCCCGGTGAGGGAGTCGCCGTACGATACACATTGTACCCCTTCAGGTCCATCTCCCAGTTGCGTCGCCACGTGAGCTGCACAGCGTTGGGGAGGCTTTGTGCCGTTAGTCCTGCAGGCGGTAGCGGAATGCTGCGCGGCGTAGCGCTACGCTCCGTGATGAATCCTTCCAACCCCGCTTGGTCCACTATCGAAACCCCGACGAAGTACAGTACTCCTTCGGTCAATCCCGTAATGAGGCGTGAACGAGTGGTTTGGGTGAATGACGTATCATACACCCCGGGTGCTCTTCCGACATAAATCTTGTATGCAGAGAAATCAAGAACCTGCACGCTATCCCAGCTTGCGAAAAGCGCCGTACCGTTGCCGCGATCTCGCAGGCAAAACCCTGCAACGTTCGGCGGAAGCTGATCCAACGTGACCAACGTTGCAAGCCCTGAGCGAACAATATCCGCGCTGTACGGCATGTCGAGGTACTGAAGGAGATCGTTCGGAGAATGATAGTAAGGATTGAAATCCCGCTCGATGAGAAACACCGCTTTGTAGTTCTGCTGCCAGAACGAGTAGCTATCGCTGCCGCTGCGGTAGGACGTTGTAAGGACCGGCGTCAGCGGTGTGTAGAACGTTGCTGCAGATGAATGAAGCGTCGAGAGCGCCTCGGCCCCGGTGTACCAGACGACGTACACATCGCGA
Source organism: uncultured Chitinophagales bacterium (assembly GCA_964539775.1). Lineage (GTDB taxonomy): Bacteria > Bacteroidota > Ignavibacteria > UBA10030 > UBA6906 > CAADGV01. The sequence continues at coordinate 14,208 of CAZIKE010000019.1, read as the reverse complement.
TCACCCTGCGCCTGATTGCGATAGCCGATCATGTCATAGTTGAGCATGGCGCGAATATCTCGGTTTGCCTGTCGTGCGCGTTGGGCGTAACTTGCACTGCCTCGCAGTCCCGCCTCTTCGGCAGCAAACCCCATGAAGCGCAGTGTGTAGGCAGGCTGGTAGCTCATGAGCTTGAGCACCCGTGCCATCTCTATCGCGGCAGAAGCACCCGAGGCGTTGTCATCCGCACCCGGTGCCTGCAACACATTGGAGGAGTACGAATCTTGATGTCCACCCACAATCAGCTCGCGGGACGGATAGGCAGTTCCCGGTATCGTCGCCACCACGTTGGCCTGCCACGTGTTGCTGTACTGGAAGCTGTCGAGCTGCACGTCCGTAACGCCCGCAGCAACATATTGTGCCCGCACCCAGCGCGCGACCGAGTCGCGGTTGGCATTGTTCCAGTACCGCGTCCCAAAGTTCTGCATCGCTTGAATGGAGTTTCGAAGGGACGTATCGGAGACGAGCGCAATCACACTATCAACGATGCCTGTCATGCGTGCGCCAATTCCTTGTGGCATCCGGGTGGTTGTCGGGTCAAACGGAATTTCCACTCGTTCGATCTCCACACATCCATACCCTATTCCTCGCAGTCGCTGGAATTCGTCGAGCGTTCCCTTGACAATCACATAGTCATCGCCCCTGTAGAGGATAAGGGCAGGAATGCCTTCGAGCGTTATACCCCTTTGCCCCGGATGCGGTCGTGAGACAAGGGCATACGCTGAAGTCCAGGGCCTGTCATCCACAATCACGGCGTCGATATTCCTCTTCCGCAAGGCACGGAGCGAGGCTCGAGCTGTACCGACAAGATACCCGTCACTGAGGCGATGATAAAAATGGATGGGCGACGGGGTAATGCGAGTTGCCTCATCGCATTGCTGCACAGGAATGACGACAAGAACCTCATCCGTTTCTGCAGAGCCTGTGTAAACAAAAGCCGGAAGGAGGATGGCTAACACAGTAAGGGCAAGGATGATTCGTGACATAACGATTCTCCTTTCTTCGTAAGAGTGAGTGACGACGATACCTTCCCACTCCTGCCGGAATGGCATCGCACGATCCAGAACAACAAGGATAAAGTCAGACGGCGGGAGTATAGGAAGGAACAGTCGGGCAGCGGATGGTGGTTCGCTCCGCCGCTACGATATGATTATGGCAAAAGAATGGCTGACAAGCAAGGCGCGACAAGATGTTCTATCACTCCTTCGGAGTTCGTGGCCTCTGTCCCTTTTTTCGATCTACTACAATCATGTCAGCCCTTCGGGCTTGGCTTGGGTGATTCTGTTTGTCCGCTCACATGCACACACGGCATGGGAATGGAAGCGCCCACCCTTATGGCGCCGCCCTATCGCACTACCACCATCGTCCTCGCCTGCACGAAATTGCCCGAACGAAGTCTGTAGAAATACACACCGCTGGCAACACCTGTCCCAATGAACTTCACCTCGTAGTGGCCGGGCTGGAGATTCTCGTTCACCAAAACCGCTACCTCCCGGCCCAGCACATCGAAGACCTTGAGCGACACGAGTCCATACTCCACAATCGTGAATCTGATGTTCGTGCCTGGATTAAACGGGTTTGGATAGTTCTGCTCCAGCCTGAACTCCTTTGGCGCTGTTCTGTCCACACCTACCGAGACCGGTCCGGCTTCGAAGCCGCCGGAAAGAAGCACGACACGACTGGCGTCCGATCCTGCGACAATTTCAAAGCTGCTATTCCCGTCTATGTCACTCATGACAGAGACAGAGCGCGCCTGCTCGCTTCCTGCCAGCGGGTACTGAAATAGTAGCTGGCCATTGTTCCCGCGCAGGATCAGGACGTCCTCGTTCTGCGAAGCAACAACCACCTCGTCGTAGCCATCGCGGTTGAGATCGGGACACGTGGTGATGTCCATGCCGCTGTTTGCAGGATACGACCACAGGATGTTGCCCGTCGCTCCGTCGAGGCATAGCGCATCACCGATCAGAAGTGATGCGACAACTTCATCAATCCCGTCGCTGTTGATATCCCGCAGTCGCGCAAGGCGTGTCGGGTCGCGACCATTTGTGGATCGCTGCCAGACAATTGTACCCGTGTTTGCATCCAACCGGAAGATGGGTCCCCAGAACGCACCGACGACAATGTCGGGCGTCTGTGACGGAATGGGCAGCACAAGGAGTTCCTTGCCACCTCCTGTTGCTGACGTAAGCTGGAATTCCCATAGTACGGCTCCGCTTGCCCCGCTGTAAGCAATTGCTTTGTACAGCGGCTCGCCGACCGTGCCGATCACATCGGGAACGCCGTCGCCGGAAATATCGGTCATGGCTGCAACGGCGTGCGTGAAGCCCAGCGCCGGCGCCTGCCACAGGCGATTACCATTCCTGCCATTAAACAGATAGATGCTTCTGCGTCCGGAAACGCCGCCCGATTGTGTTGCCGAGCCGGCAGCGATAACATCAGGAACGCCGTCACCGTTGAAGTCCGTGCTTGCATCCACACCGCTAATGTCGCCAAGACTAAAACTATCGGGATGGTCGGTGCCGAACGTCCATAGCATCTGTCCCGTTTTGCCGTTGATGGCATAGACGTGCTCGTTGCCTCCTCCTGTTCCGATGACAACGTCGTTGTAGCCATCGCCGTTCAAGTCGCTGGCAACAGCAAGAGCTTTCTGATAGGAGAAATCTCCTTCCGAGCCGATTGGACCGGCGGAAGAACTACTGATGTAGGTGTTGAACGCCCACAGCGAGTCGTTGCCACCGGATGCGTTCCCGTTCAGCGCCATCGTCCAGTAGTTATCGGTACACACGATGACATCCGGCTTGCCGTCACCCGAAATGTCGCCGATGGTACGAACCGCGCGCACACGTCGGAAGGTGTTAGAGACGGGGTGAAGCGGAACAGTGTGGGTCCAGAACGGAACTCCGAGCGCAAGACGTGTGGTATCTCCCGCACCTGATAAGGCAATCGGAGCAACGGGAAGATTCGTCGCGTTACTGTAGATGCGCATTGTATCCGTGTACGCTTCATGTGCTTGGGGGAGAAACCATACGCGCAGTCTTCTGGAAGAATTTGCCGGAACGGACAACGGCGTTATGCCGCTATCAACAGAGAAGCTACGCGTTGCAAAGCGAATCGAATCCACGGCGAGCGTGAGCGCGCTCTGATTCTGCATCGTCATGATCCAGAGATTCGAACTACCCGCTCGCCGGGTTCCGTAGTCGTTAGAGCCTGGTACCGTGATCGTCTGAGCAATCAACGGATAAATTGATAAGCAGAGCAAAAGTGTCGTCGTCAGAGTACGAATCATGTTTATCATCTCCCAATTATTTGAGCAACAGCATGCGTTTGATTGCAGCATTCTCTCGCGCACGAACCTGATGGACTGGGATTGACGCTGTCAATCGGCACTCCGTTGTGATTTGTAGTATAGATGAATCCGTAGTTGTACACCGTTGTTGTGCTTGTGCCGCTCGAGATGTACAGCCGGGTCGAATCTGCTGCCAGCCCCCAAGCTTGATTCCAATACGTCGTGTTTGGTAAGGGAATAACTTGGACGATGCTCTGCGAACGAACTGCCATCCACGTCATTACCATGAGAAAGAACAATGCGATGAAGAAGTGAAAACGCTTCATGAATACGCCTCCGTGATAGAAAGATCAGCAGGGTGTTCGGTGGAGATAAACCTCAGGACGAGAAAAACCCCCTGGTCAATTACGAGAATTTCTCAGCCGAAATCAACAGTCGGGCAGTGCAATGAGTTGAGAGGAGTTTTTCTTCCTCATGGCATTCGTGTTGATTGGTGCAGATTCGCGGACAGTTCTTTGACGGAGGCTGGGTCACCTCCTCTTCGGCGCGCCGCGTCAGAAGTCCCACTCTGGCATTTCGACAAGAGATTGCAGATATTCAATCTAACACAAACACAAGATGCCCCTTCATCATTTCTCTTGGAGGAACGCTCATGCACGGTACTCTCTCAACAGAATCCCCCCCGCCGGATTCGTTGCGCACGAAAACGTTGGGGACTCTCTTCATCACAGGATGGATGCTTATGCTTGCTACGGACATTCTTATCGCCCAACCCACAATCCAGTTCGAACAATACAAGCTCGACAATGGACTCACGGTGATTCTGCATGAGGATCATTCCGCCCCGCTTGCTGCGGTTGTGGTGATGTACAATGTCGGATCAAAGAACGAAAAACGGGGCCGTACCGGGTTCGCACACCTCTTCGAGCACATGATGTTTCAGGGTTCGCAGCACGTCGCCAACGACGGGCACTTCAAGCTCCTTCAGGAGGTCGGCGCGAATATCAACGGTTCGACTAGCAATGACAGGACGGATTACTTTGAAGTGGTCCCGAGTAACTACCTCGAGCTTGCACTGTATCTTGAATCTGACCGCATGGGGTTCCTGCTGCCCGCCATGACGCAAGAGAAGTTGGACAACCAGCGGGACGTGGTGAAGAACGAACGGCGCCAGCGCATCGATAATCAGCCGTACGGCACCGCCGGCGAAAAAATCAACAAGGCCCTCTTCCCAAACGACCATCCGTACAACTGGCCGGTGATCGGCTACATGGAAGACCTCTCAGCAGCAACGCTTGAGGATGTGAAAGAATTCTTCCGTCTCTACTACGCACCGAACAACGCCGTGTTAGTCATCGCAGGAGATATTCAGCCTGCACAGACAAAGGCATGGGTGCAGAAGTACTTCGGACCGATCCCCCGTGGCGCTGATATTGCCCGCCCTTCTGCACAGCCTGTGACGCTTGCGGAAGAACAACGGCTCGTCTTCGAGGACAAAGTGCAGCTTCCGCGACTGTACATGCACTGGCCTTCTCCTCCCATCTTCACGCGTGAAGACGCCGTACTCGATGTTCTTGCCGACATCCTTGGCTCGGGCAAGAACTCTCGGCTGTACAAATCGTTGGTCTACGATCGTCAGGTTGCTCAATCGGTCAGCGTGTACCAGCAAAGCATGATGCTTGGCAGCAAGTTCGCCATCGAAGTGACTGCAAAGCCGGGAAAGACGCTCACCGAGATGCAGACCCTGGTGAAGGACGAACTGACAAAGCTCCTGAGTAATGGTGTGACCGAAAAGGAGATTCAAACCTCGGTCAATAACCGGGAAGCGTCGCTTGTCAACAACCTTGCCACCGTGCTGGGGAAGGCAAGCGCTCTGGCAACGTACTCCATATTCACGGGCGATGCGAACGCCATCAACAAAGAACTGGAACGCTATAAGGGAATCACCCCCGCTGAACTGCTTGCCGTTGCCAGGAGCGTGCTGAACGGGAAAAGCGTCGTTCTGAGCATCGTACCCGAAGGAAAGCCCGAACTTGCTGCCGAACAGAACGTGCTCGAACCGAAAGGAGGCATCGAATGAACGCTGCAACGTTGTATTCCGTATCCATTCTTCTCAGTGGAGGCGTGTTGATGACTGCATTCACACAAGAGCTTGACCGGACCATCAAACCGAAGGGAGGAGCAATCCCAAGGATCACGTTGCCGGAGCTACAAAAGGCGAAGCTTCACAACGGGCTGAATGTGTGGTTGGTAGAAGATCACGAGCTACCCATCGTTGCCCTCAATCTCGTTTTTCGTTCGGGCACGGACCATGACCCTCTGGACAGAGCCGGCCTGGTAACGATGACGGCGGATGTGATGGACGAGGGAACCACAACTCGCACGGCGCTTCAGATTGCCGACGAGCTGGATTTCATCGGAGCCAACCTCAGCATCAATGCGTTTACCGACGGAACAACAATCACTCTCAACACACTGACGAGGCATCTCGATAAAGCGCTTGAGGTGTACGCCGATGTGATCGTCAATCCTACGTTTCCCGAGAAGGAATTCGAACGGCTGAGGCAGCAGCGCTTGACGTCGCTCCTGCAACAAAAGGATCGCCCCGCAACCATTGCCGGACTTATCTTCGGCCGAGTGCTGTACGGCGACAAGCATCCGTACGGACTCAATCAGTCCGGCAGCGAACAGTCCGTTAGGAGCATGACGAGAGCAGACCTTGTGAAATTCTACGAGACGTACTATCGTCCGAACAACGCGACGCTGATTGTGGTGGGCGATGTGACGCTGGAGGCGATTCGTTCTAAGCTCGAGCTCCTCTTCGCATCGTGGAAACCGGCAAGCATTCCGGCATTGCGCTTGAATCCTCCCCCACCCATCACAGAGCGCACAGTGTATCTTGTGGATAAACCGGGCGCGCCGCAGTCGGAAGTCCGCATCGGATGCCCGGCCGTCGCGCGTAGGTCGCCCGACTTCTTCCCCCTCTCGGTGATGAACCTCATCCTCGGCGGACAGTTCAGCAGTAGGCTGAACATGAATCTGCGTGAGCGACGCGGCTTCACGTATGGGGCGCGCTCCAGTTTTTCCTTCTACAAAACGCCCGGACCTTTCATGGCAAACGCAGCCGTAACAACGGCAAAAACCGACAGCGCGGTTCAGGAGTTCTTCTACGAAATTGACAGGATGCGAGCCGAGGGACCGACGAACGAGGAACTGGACTATGCAAAGAACAGCATGACCGGATCGTTCGCCCGCAGCTTCGAGACACCCAGCCAGATTGCCAACGCACTGCAAAACGTTGTGCTCTACAATTTGCCGGAAGACTACTACAACTCGTACCTGCAGCACATCAACAACGTTTCGCTTGCAGACGCTCAGCGCGTGGCCGCACAGTATCTTGATTCATCCAGAATGGCTGTGGTCGTCGTGGGTGATGCGAAGACCGTGAAGGAAGGATTGGAGAAGCTGCGCATCGGCAAGGTCGTCTTGACCGATGTGGACGGGAACAGGCTAGCTCAATAGCCGCGTCGTCAGTCCAAGAGGGGCTGTCCAAAAAGAACAACCGTGTCATCTTTAGCAGAGTTCTTGGGACAGCCTCTGCGCGCAGCACGCGGACCAGAGTGCAGTGGCCGCGGCCGCATCGATGCGCGTAGTCCTGCTCTACACCAGCTTCTCGATGATCGCCTCTGTCATTTCCGTGGTCCCCACGTAGCCTTCCGGCTTCAGATCTTTCGTAACCCTTTTGCCTTCCTTCAGCACCGCACGCACAGCGTTTTCGATCCTATCGGCGGCAGACTCTTCCCCCAGGTGTCGCAGCATCATCACGCTCGCGAGGATCAACGCACACGGGTTTGCAAGGTTCTTTCCGGCAATATCGGGAGCGCTGCCGTGCACCGCTTCAAAGATGGCAGCGTTGTAGCCTATGTTCGCCCCGGGGGCTAATCCCAAACCTCCGACCAATCCCGAAGCAAGATCCGACAGAATATCCCCGAAGAGATTTGTCGTAACGATGACATCGAATTGATGGGGGTTGACGACCATCTGCATCGCCATGTTGTCGATGATCTTGTCGTTCGACTCAATGTCGGGATACCGCCGGGCAACGTCCCGTGCCACTTCGAGAAACAACCCACCAGTGTACTTGAGGATGTTCGCCTTATGCACCGTCGTGACTTTCTTCCGTCCGTGTTTGCTGGCATACTCGTACGCGTAGCGGATGATACGCTCGGAGCCGGACCGTGTCACAATGCCGATGGTTTCCGCCGCACTGCGCGACGGATCGATGTAGTGCTCGATGCCTGCATAGAACTCTTCGGTGTTCTCGCGAACGATGATCAGATCAATACCCTGATAGCGTGCGGGCACGCCTTCGAACGAACGGGCAGGACGGACGTTGGCGTACAGATCAAACTCCTTCCGCAATGCAACGTTCACGCTGCGAAAACCGGAGCCGACCGGTGTCGTCAGCGGACCTTTGAGCGCAACCTTGGTCGCTGTGATGGATTCCAGAACATTGGGAGGCAAAGGATCGCGGTACTTGTCAATCGCCGCAAGACCGGCTTCCACCCTCTCCCACTGAATTCTTACTCCCGCCGCCTCAATCACTTTGACTGCTGCATCTGCAATGCTTGGCCCAATCCCGTCGCCGGGGATAAGTGTTACTCTGTGCATCAACCTTCCTTGTAATGAACGTCATCGATGACTTGAAAAGCGCACAAAAGGTAAGGAAAAGGTTGAGGACATTCAACGACGGTTGGGATGTAAGGCTCCGACATGAAAAGCGTTCCACTCTGGAAGAACCATCCCATCGGAGGAAGGTTCACTTCGTCGGCAGGGACAACTTCAATTTGCCACGTGAATTGCCGTCGACTCTGCAAAGACCGTCATCACCATCCTGATCGGCCTACGCTTGTCGTTGCCGGGATACAGGCCCAGGGCGGTGACCTCCACGGACCGTGCGTTGCCGCTTCGGGAGATGGAGTAGCGAGCATACGTTCGGGACATGGTGCCTGCGAGCCGCTCGAATCCCTGCGGCGTCGCAGTGAGTCCGATGAAGGTTCCGTCGCCGCCGTCGGCTTCGAAGGGCTTGTTACGGAATGCGCGTGCGCGCTCGGCCAACATCGTTAAATCACTGCGTATGGCGGCACGAACGTCCGTGTCGTCCTCATGCACGATTGCGAAGGCAGAGATCGCGATGCCCGCTATGCACACCACAAGTATCAGAAAGAGGATCTGCTGTTGTCCCATAAGCAGACAAGGAAAGAGTTGGGTGAAGAAATGAGGTTGTTGGGGAAGCAACCTGCACCAATATGCTTCGACGTCTGCAGGAAATCAAGGCTACACACAACAATGTGCTGCTCCCTTGCACTATCGCTGTGCGCAACGTTGCGTCGGTCACCGAACAGCGTGCCGCAGCGCGTGGAGACAATCACGGAACCATGGTGCGGTCGAGCGTGCGATACTGAATGGCCTCTCCCACATGCTCGGGTCGAATGTCGGTACTGTGTGCAAGGTCGGCAATCGTCCTCCCCACCTTCAGAATCCTGTCGTAGGCTCGCGCCGAGAGGCCCAGCTTCGTGATGGCCATTTTCAGCAGCTCTTCTCCTTGCACATCGATTCTGCAAAACTCCCGGATATCCTTTGACTGCATGTCGGCGTTGGCAAAGAGGCCTCTCCGTCCGGCAAAGCGTTTGCGCTGAATCTCTCGCGCTTCGGTGACCCGCGCTCGAATCTTCTCGGAGGTCTCCCCACTCTCTTTGCTGGAAAGCTCCTTATACTTCACTGCAGGCACTTCAATGTGGAGGTCGATCCGGTCGAGCAACGGGCCGGAGATTTTCGCCATATACTTCTGGATCATCGGCGGTGTGCAGGTGCATTCTTTCGTCGGGTCGGTGTAATAGCCGCACGGACAGGGATTCATCGCGCATACAAGCATGAAGTTGGCGGGATAGTCGACCGAGAGCTTCGAGCGACTGATGGTGACGCGTCCATCTTCCAACGGCTGTCGGAGCACCTCAAGCACGTTGCGCGCAAACTCGGGAAGTTCATCGAGGAACAACACGCCGTGGTGCGAGAGCGAGATCTCACCCGGCCGCGGGACGGTGCCTCCACCAACCAGGGCAGCGTCGGAGATCGTATGATGCGGCGAACGAAACGGACGTGTGGCCACTAATGCCGTATTGGGCGGCAGCAAGCCGGCCACCGAATGAATCTTTGTCGTCTCCAATGCTTCTTCGAATGTCAGCGGAGGGAGAATACTCGGCAACCGCTTTGCCAGCATCGTCTTGCCCGAACCCGGCGGTCCGATCATGATGATGTTGTGCGCCCCGGCGGCGGCAACCTCCAGCGCACGCTTCACGTTCTCCTGACCCTTCACATCGGCAAAGTCTGCCATGTATTTTTGTTCGTGCACGAACAGCTCGTTGATGTCAACAGCCAGCGGAGCAAGATGCTGATGGTCGTTGTTGAGGAACTCGACGGTATCCTTGAGCGATGCCATGGGATAGACTTCAATGCCTTCCACCATCGCAGCCTCCTTGCCGTTCTCCTTCGGCACGATCATACCGCGGAGCTTCCGCTTGCGCACTTCTAACGCCATCGGCAGTACCCCGTGCACTGGACGGAGTGAACCGTCCAGCGCCAGCTCGCCCACAATGACGTAGTCATCCAGCACATCCGGCGCAATCTGATCCGTCGCAGCGAGGATGCCGACCGCCATGGGGAGATCGTAGGACGATCCCTCCTTCTTGATATCTGCCGGGGCGAGATTGACGGTGATTTTCGTTTTCGGAAATACGAACGCAGAGTTTCTGATCGAAGCGGTAATGCGCTCGCGGCTTTCCTTCACAGCGTTATCGGGCAAGCCGACGATCGCAAAGCCGGGGATCATTTTTTCGATGTGCGTTTCAACTTCAACGAGGTAGGCGTTGACGCCGTACGTTGCACAGGAGAGCGTTTTTGAGAGCATGGGTTTCCACGAGAACGGTTGGGGAATTTCCGTAAACGCCGAAGGCACCCTCTGCTTCAGTGCCTTCGCAAGATAACAAATGTCGGGGATTAATGCCGCTACTGCCTGCCGCCTGAATGGGTATGGGACGACAGCTGCGCTAGGGACTCAGTCGAAAAGGGATTCCAAGAAGATTAACCGCGAAGAGCGCGAAGAAAGCGCAAAGGACCCCAAGGAAAATCCTTTCGCGGTCTTGGCGACTTCTTTGCGACCTCTGCGGTTAGGCTTTTCATCTACACTTCTAGAAATGAAATTCGGCTTTCGCCTTGAGATGGAAGGGAGTACCCGGCGTGAAGTGCAGCTCGGATACCGGGGCAGACTCTCCGCGCAGCCGCGATCGCGTATCAAACTGTGCCTCGTTCCACGGCGTGTCAAAGAGATTCTCTGCCGTCACCTGAACCCGGTATGCACCGAACCTGTACGCCATCGACGCGTCGAAGATCGAATAGCCCAACGCGGTGACGCTATTGTCAGCGTTGGCGGGACGCTCGCTCACATGACGCACGCGGAGCATTGCCTCCGCACCCGAAGGATGCCGAACAGTCAGACCAGCATTCAGAGTCAACGTCGGTGCAAGGGGAATGAAATCCTCGCCTTTCGGCGCCTGTTTGAATCGACCGCGGGCAAGCGTCATGTCGGCATCTGCAAACAGCCAGTCGGCAAGTTGCGCGCGCACCTCCATGTCGATGCCGATGCGCCGTGTAGGCCCATTGATTTCGGTCGTGCCCTCGTCCCCAACGTACACAAGCTCGTTCTGAAGATCGAGACCCCACACGGCAGCGGCAATGTTCAGCAGATGCATTGGGTTGGCACGGATGCCGAGTTCCGCACCCCAGGCGCGCGGCAGCGTGCGTTCGGCTTTCCCCGAAACGACAGCCCGTGCATCGTTGGAATGAAAACCTCCTCCAACATTGAAGAACAGATCCGTAGCCGTCCCGGGAGACACCACAACGTTGAGCTTCGGCGTGACCAGAGCCTTTCGCACAAATCCCGAGACCGGCTCGTGCGCAGGGTTCGTCACTCGATCCTTTACGTCAAAGAAGAAGAGGTCGGTCCGCACGCCAAGCTGGGCTTTGACGCTTTTCGTGAGACGGACCTCCTCCTGTGCGTACAAGGCGAGATTGCTCTGATGGACCATCGCATCGGCTATCACTCCCAATCGCTCACGTTGCCGCTGATGATGGAGTTGCAAATCAATCGCGTCCGTTCTGTAGCTCACGCCCAAGAGCGTGATTGCAGGCAGTGTGCCAATGGAGTGTTGGCTTGTGAATTCGGCAAGTCCGCCGTAGAGGAAGCGATCGTCGTTCTGCTCGATCCCATCACCATTCACGGAATCGATGGCGAAGAAGCTAAAGTTGGAAAAGAGACGGAACTGATAGCGCGAGGCATAGGCCTGCGCGCGGAGCGTTGCCGTACCGTTCAACGTGATATGATGATGCACATTCACGTTGAAACGTTCGGTCTTCCCTCCTTCGCTGGGATCAATGGAACCAAACCTGCCGATGGTACCTCGTGCAACAGCGCGTGCGGGTATCTGGCCTGTCGCATCCCACGTCGAGCTGAAGGCTGAAGCCCAGACCGTCAGTCTGTTCTTCTCATCCAGGGGCGACACAAGCTTTCCAAAGAGGTTATATCTGTTGAGATCGATCCGGGTGTCGAAATACCCGTCAGTATGGTAGAGTTCGCCGGCGAGGTAAGCGTTCGTCGTCTGCGACTCCATGGGCAAGCGCACCATGCCCAAGGCTCGATACGTTCCGAACATTCCCCCTTCAACACTCACCATGTTCCGTTCAAGAGCCTCGCGCGTAGTGAGTCGCACCGATCCTGCGGTAGCCAGATCACCGAACGCTGCAAAGTATGGACCCTTGAACACCTCCATTCCCTCAACAACCTCCGGGATAACGAAATGCAAGTCGGCGTATCCTTGTCCGTGACCGTGGCTCACCATGTTCACGGGTACGCCATCCACAGAGAGATTCACATCGGTGCCATGATCGGCGTCGAACCCACGGAGGAAGAGTTGCTCCGCTTTGCCGCCGCCTGCATGCTGTGCGATGACAAGCCCCGGCACCATTCTCAGCATGTCCTGCGCGGAGTGTTTCGGACGCAGCTCGAAGTCCAACGCTCGCATGAACTCCGACGATGCTGCAGAGAATACCCTCTCGCCCGTGGCCGTCACTTCTTCAAACGCCAGAACATCGGGTGACAGGACGATCTCGAGCAATGTAGTATCTCCCCCATGGACAACAACCTGCCTGCGCTCTTTTGCAAAGCCAATGGCCGACACCACAACGACGTGCGTGCCGCTCGGAACTTTCTCTACGACAAATGCTCCCTGATCGTTCGCTACCGCGCCTAGCGTTCGGCCCTCCAGTCTGATGGCTGCCCCAGGTATGGGCACATTCGTTTCATGCTCAACGACTCTGCCGATGATCGTCCCGCTATTCTGGGGACGGGCTGTCTCTGCAAAGATAAGTATCGGTAGAAGCAAGAACAAGAACATCATGATGGGTTGTATCCGGTAAGTTTGTCTTTGTCTTACACTTGCGCGGCGACCTGCAAACACTTCACATCTAATACGGACACGGAGCATGAACGGATTGCCTGCTTATGCCTGCAAACTCTGCCGCCACATTTCGAAGGTAAGCCACCAATCGACTGTGCGAGCACGATGCAACGCACCGTCATAGTAGCTCTCCACCTCACGTCGAATCTTCGGGTAGTCATAAGCGGAGAACGTTCTGACGCGCTCCGAGTGAACCAGGTCTTGCACATACTCGCGGATGTGTTGCAGGAACTGATGCGAAGCATCATCCACCCACGTTCTGCCAAGAGCACGCATGCCGGCTCTCCAGAACCATGCAGGGATCGTCTTCAGCGAGTACGGGTATATGACCCCTTCCTTGGTCAACGGATAGGTAGTGAGGGAGGGCTTGCGTTCTCGGATGACCTTGCGATGAAGCCTGGCATTCCTCCTTATCCGAAGCGGTGTGCGAAACACTTCACGAAGGACACTGGGCTGCGCGTACGGCATGTAGTTCACGATCTGACTATCAATCCATTGTTGTGCGGGAGCGCCGTTGTTCGCAACGCGGGTACGAATCGAAAGCAGATCAACGAAATTCTCCGCTCCGATGTCGTTCGCCGAGGGCATCGCACTCCACACATCGGCAAGCTCCTGGTGCGCACCTGCAATCATGGTGTGTTCCACTTCAGCTGTGAAGACGGAAGCTCGCCGTGTGTGAAAAAGCGGGAACAGCTCCCTCGGATTCCCTCGTCGCAGGATCGCCGGCCCTCTCCGCAGAAGGCGATTGCCCATGTTCCGGCGCGAGATCTCTCCATAGCCTCCATCGATCAAGATGCGTTGTTGCTGATGGATCTGAGAGTAGTATCGAACCTTCAGCAGCAACGATGCCGGAGCGACGATCCCGACCTGTGCAACATACGCTTGGAGGCGTCGGACGAAGCCGGGGGCATCTTCAGGGGGCGACGTAAAGACCGCATGCAAGAGTCCTTCCCTCTCTGCGATCTGTCTCGCCATCACCACGTCCGGATCCTGTGGATGCCCGAAGGAGTGAATCGCAAACGGCGTTGGTCGGTTGAACAAGAGTGCAAGCAGCACACGACAATCGAAACCGCCGGAGAGACCGAGCGAGAGAGTCCATGGAGGATTGATGCGCGGTGCAAGCAAGCTTTCGAGCGGCCGCATCATCGACGCGTCTGGGGCTGCACGGCAAACCGGCGTCCATACGCGGTTCTTCATCTCCAGCGAGCGCGGCGTGCATCGGGCAACACCTCCGGGACCAAGCCGCGAGATGCCTTGCACGTGTGAGGTATATGCCATCTGATTCGTCAGCAGCCAGCTCGACCCCACTTG
>CAZIKE010000018.1:0-38702 GCA_964539775.1 uncultured Chitinophagales bacterium | reverse complement strand
GCGGGAACGAACGGGACATATTTTCAGGAGTTCGAGTTCGTGTCGTCGGTGAAGCTTGGTCCGGCGAACTCGCTCGTTATTGCTCGTTCCGGGAAAGAGACCATGCGCCTCAAGGTTGACACAGAGTTCCGACCGTTTGGCTTTTCCTCCAACAGCAACGTAAAGGCAGGCGCTGTCTTTGCTGGATATGGCATCACCGCGCCCGACCTGAAGTACGACGACTATGCACGACTTGACGTTAACGGAAAAGTGGTCATTGCGTTACGCTATGGGCCGGACGGCAACGACATGCACAGTGAGTTCTACCGCTTTACCTCGTTGCGCAACAAAGCGCGGTATGCGCGTGAGAAAGGGGCCGCCGCGCTCATCATCGTCGATGCGCACAACGATGAACTTCCCAAACTCTCGTACGACCATTCGCATGCAAGCTCCGGCATTCCATGCATTGCAATGCAAAGCAGCGTACTGGAACGATTGCTCGAGCCGACGCAGCTCTCGCTTGCGACGATCAAGGACAGCATCAAAGCCTCTCGACAACCGATCGGATTTCGACTTCGGAACGTGACCATCGCCCTTGAAACCGACGTTGTCAAAGTCATGGATACGACAGCCAATGTGCTTGGCTATATTGAGGGGAACGATCCTGTTCTGAAGGATGACGTTGTCGTCATCGGCGCGCATTTCGATCATCTGGGTTACGGAGGAGAAGGCAGCGGCTCTCTCGTTCCGCATCTTCACGAGATTCACAACGGGGCGGACGATAATGCCTCGGGCACCGCGGGCTTGCTTGAGCTTGCACAGCGCTTCGCCGCCACGCCTACGCGTTCTCGGACACTCTTGTTCATCGGTTTTTCCGGAGAAGAAATCGGAACGCTGGGCTCACAGTATTACGTGAACAACCCCTTCTTTCCCCTGAACAGAACTATCGCGATGATCAACATGGATGAGATTGGGCGTCTCAACCAAAACGCATTGACCGTGTACGGCACCGGTACCTCTCCGGAATGGATTCCGCTCCTGAAGAAGTACAACACCATGTCGGTTTCAGATACGTTCGCCCTCAAGCTTGTGCCTGACGGATTTGGCCCCAGCGACCATGCACAGTTCTACGCAAAGGATATCCCGGTGCTCTTCTTCTTCACCGGCACGCACGAAGACTATCATAAGCCCTCGGATGATTGGGAGAAGATCAACTACGAAGGACAGGAGCGTGTTGTTCGGTACATTTACAATATCGCGAACGAGATTCAGAGCGCCACGCCAAGACCGCAATTCACCCGGGCACAGTCCACGACAAGCATGGGTACCGGCGGCGACTCGCGAGGCTTTGCCGTCACGCTCGGCATTATCCCTGACTACGGCGAGGGTACGACGGGCATGAAGATCGGCGGCACACGGCCCAATGGTCCCGCAGACAAGGCCGGCTTGAAAGCGGGCGACATCATTACCAGTCTCGCCGGCAAAAAAGTGATGAACATTTATGACTACATGGGGATTTTGGGAGAACTCAAGGCAGGGCAGACGGTGGAGATAGAAGTGCTTCGTGACGGAAAACCGATGAAGTTCTCCGCCACGATGCAAAGGCGGTAAACTTACGGATAGTACGTCACGGTGTAGCGAATTAAACGGAGAGGCTCACCAAGTTTGCCTAACTCCGTCTCTTCGATAAGCGTGCCGTGCTGATCATACTTATAGGCAAATGATGTCTGGAGTTTATCCTCGTCATCGAAAACCTGACGCTCGATCGGACGCTTCTTTCCATCATACTTGAACCGCTCTCGCGATTGGAGCTGATCATCGGAATTGAAACGGGCTACTTCTACCCTGTTGCCCGCCGGATCGTACTTGTAGGCAACCCGGGCTTCAACAGAGCCGTCTCCCTCGTACGTGATCTCGTCCGTGAGATTTCCCGCCGCATCGTACTTGTATACCTTCTTCGACTGCGGCGAGCCGTCCTCATCTAATAGTGTCTCCTCGATCTTCCGACCTTTGGCATCATAGGCGTAGTTCACGCGGGAAACAATATCGCCATCGCCTGTGTACTCGGTGGTTTGCACTCTTCTCCCCGCCTGATCGTACTCATGCTTCACTTTTTTCTCGACCGCTCCGTCCGCCTCATACTCCGTCACTTCCATCTCCCTGCCGGCGTCGTCATAGCGATAGACGACTTTGCGGCGCAGATCCCCATCGCCGTTGTACAGATCCTTCTCAGCCGGGTTGCCCTTCGCGTCGTATGTGAACGTCGCACGCTCCACGAGTGTACTGTCCTCATCAAACCGCAACTCTTCTGTGAGCTTTCCGGCGTCGTCGTAGTGGGAGAAGCGCAGCTCACGCATCGTACCGTTCTCGTAGGTGCGGTGCAAGGATGTTTTCCCGGTTCGCGTGAACTCGGTATACTCCTCGACAATCCCCGGCTCCACAGGCGAGCCGAATTTGACGAGAAGGCTGGCCTTCAGAACGGACTTGATCACTGGTGCTTTAGGTTCGGGTTTCTGCGCCGGTTGCTCGACCTTTTTTTGTTGCTCCGGTGCGGGTGTATCAGCACGCTTCGCCTTTTTGGCTTGCGCTTCTGTAGACTCCGGAGCGAGAAGCGATAGCAACAACGCGCAAGCACTCAGATATCGTAGCATCGGTCCCATGGTAATCTCCTCTCAGCTTCTCGTTGGTACATAAGGTTTCTTCTTCTTCAGTAGTTCACGCACTTCTGCCAGGAACTCGCGAACGATGCGCAATCGGGCATCTTCACTTCGCGCAGCGAACAATTCGTCGCGTTGCTCTTTGATGTAACCGTCCAGCAACTCCCTATCCTCGGCTGTAAGCGAGGAGAGGAATTGCTCGAATGCATCTACTGCTGCCATGAAAAAACTATGAACCTCCTACATCGTGTCAATTGTTACCTACCGGCTGTAGTGCAGCCCGGTTTCGTTGAGTGTAAGAAGAGCTTGATCGGAACGCGAAATGCCGTCCAGAACTTCTCCGATGTACATGACATGATCACCGGTGCGGGTAGTGTTCACGACTTTGCATTCCAACACATCGCTTGCCTGCTTCAACAACGGAAGCCCACGCGCGGAGAGGACAAAGTGCCTCTCTGCTGCGTTTTTTTCTCGGAACGATCTGAGAAACGTCCTGACAAGCCCAGCGGAACCCGTCGGCAGCATGTTCACAGAGAAGGCCTTCGCATCGTCAATAAGATGGCGCATGTCGGAATGAAATTCAATAGCGATAGCCAGTAACGGCGGCTCGAAGGAAACTTGCATCACCCAGTTGGCAATGATCGCGGCCGACCGGTGCGGCGTGGCCGAGCCGATAACGAACAGGCCGTAGGGAATCTTCTTCAGCACTTTCCTGCGGAGCGCCTTGTCCATCCGTCACCTTTCAAGCTGTACGTTGACGGCTCGCTACGCATGCATCGCACTCACAGAGCGAGCGAAGATACTCCCAGTGATAGATGCCCGTGTCATGCCCATCGCCCCAGGTCAGCTTCAATGCGTAATTGCCGATCGGTTCAGCGTTTATCAGCTTGTAACGCTCGGGCGAACTTGTATCGGGCGGAGGTGGCGTGTACGTCCGAAACAAGACCGTCTCTCCCTTGCAGCCGGCACATGGACACAAGTCCCGAAGTGTCGTCAGACGAATGCGACTCTGATGACCGTCGCTCCAGATGACGGAAAGCTCGGTCGGATGTGTTTGCTTGATCGCTTTCGGGTACGGCGTCATTACCGTTTCGTTTTCAGTTTGGCGTCGAGGAATGCGAAGATGCGTTGCCACGCTTCCGCTGCAGTCTCTGCATCGTAGCCGCTCTTGTTGTTGGGGTTCATGAAGGCGTGTCCCACCTTCGGATAGATCGCGGTGCGAACCTGCTTGTCGAGCTTCTGTGCCTCGCGCTCAAATGCCTTGACACTTGCCGGGGGAATGCCCCTATCTGCCTCGCCGAAGATTCCGAGAACCGGGCAATTGATCTTCTTGATCTCCTCCGGCTCGGAGACAAGCCGTCCATAGCATACTACTGCGGCAGCAAGTTCGGGGATGGTGAGTGCCGCCACGAGCGAGTAGCCTCCGCCCATGCACCAACCGATGGAACCGATCCGCTGCCGTTCAACGTCGTTCCTCTGGGAGAGGTACGCAAATGCAGATCGAATGTCCTTCGCCGCACGATCTTCCGGTAGTCCGCGCATCAGTTCATGTGCCTCATCGGAGGAGGTTGCCACCCGGCCGTGGTACAAATCCACCGCAAGTGCAACATAGCCGTGTCGTGCAAAATCCTTGGCGTTGTCCTTCATCCAATCATTCAATCCCCACCACTCATGAATCAGAATGATGGCCGGAAACGGGCCCTCGCCATGCGGCACTGCGAGATACGCGCGCACTGTGTCCTTTCCGCTCAGGTGCAGAACCCATCGCGTCGAAACCTCCTCGCCTGCACTCGCTCTTGTGAAGAAGACCACTACAAGAGAGAGCTTGAATAGGATGTGAATAGCAACATTGGGCATCATGGGGTTACCTCGGTTCAGTTTGTGTCAGTTCCAATATCTCAGACAACATACTTCCCCTGTTGCATGATCGTCTCCGACGTTCCGTCTTCATACAAGAATGTCACTTCGTCGACCACAATCAACGGCTGGACCGAGGGGACGTAGACACGGTCGATGTGCACGACGTTCTTCGGATTGCGGAAGGAGCTTGGGGACGTAACGCCGCCGAAGTGCTCACTCCTGCCAAAGGCAATGTGAAGTCCCAACTTCTCATCGAGCAGCGTGCTCCCAACTGCCTGCACACCCCACTCTCCGAGGACGCCGATCCCTACCTCGGCAATGTTCCCGTATGCCGGTTCTTCCTCGATTTTTGCCCGTTCTTTTCGTGACTGCTCACCGTCTGTTACCACCTCGACAGCCCGGTTGTTCTCGATTTGATAGACGACGATTTCGTTTCCGAATTGGACTGGAAGGAGACCCTGGGTGCGACTTTTCACGCCTGCCCGCTCGCCTTCGTACGGGGTGATATAGGCTTCGCCCGACGGTAGGTTGGCAACGACGCCCTCTTCACGCATCAGTCCACCACTCGCATGCGCTGTGCGGTAGCGAAGATCGAACAGAGACTCGTACGCCTTCCCCTGTGCCGTCAGAACAATGCGCACTGCTTCGGCACGCTCCATCCGATCCTGGAACTGCACCACGCGCTGGTGCACCTTCTCGTAATCAAGCGAGAGCGTTGGAATCATGACGCGGAGGAAGCCCGGCATCGAGGCGCCGCGAAATTGGAACTTGCGCGCAAGCATTTTCAACGGTGCGGTAGCCGAGAATTCTGTCAGCGCAAGAGCAATGCTGGAGGAAGCAAGCACCTCATCCAGCGAAACCAACATCCCCGCGCCGAGCGACGCGTCTCCAAGATACTCCCGGACCTTTTTGACAAATGGAGGAAGATCATTGTTGTTGCTGCCGACATTCTTGTATGTGCAGAGATTGACTTCGCTGAACGGTGTTTGAAGGGAATTCTCCGTGAGGGCATTGTACCATTCCCCCGCGATTTGTCTCCGGTCGAACCAGCCGTCGTTGTCCGGAGCTTTTTCGTCTGGCAAATCAACCAGAATGGTCAGTTCCCCCTCTCGAACCTTGAGGGCAAACACCGACCTGAAGAGCCGCATGAGTTCATCGAATGTAAGATTCTCGATCATGGGAGGGATGGCGATATACTATGCGGTTGTATCACGAGCTTGTGAAGAACGCAAACGCAGGTGGGCAATGAGTACTGGTGGGCAAGCAGGAGCCCTGAACGACGACGTGTTCGCCTGAGATCCCTTCTCATACCATACGGCGTGCAACTTCTCTAAGAGCATCCTTCGTAAGGAATTTCTGGACAAGCGGAAACAAGATGTGGTTTTCTTTGTGAATGTGATTCACGAAGAGCGCCACAATATGTTTTGCGACAGCATGTAATTCCTTGGCTGCGCGTTTGTCGTTCTTCTTTTTTTCGATTGCTTTCACTGCCCGGCGCAAACGTACAAACTCCTTCTTCAGGTCCTTGTGCTCCTGCCGCATGAGTTGGGTCGGGCCTTCGACGTAGCGTTCCAGCACCGGGAAAAGGGCCTCTTCCTCACTCCTGTTATGGATCGTGACCTCTTCGTTAATAAACTCCATGGCGATCTTGAGCTTCGCGTACGCATCCTCCGAAAAGCCGTTCTCAGCAATCGAGCGGGTGGCCTTGTTGAGCAACGAGAGTTTCGTCAGGGCATGATCATGCTCCTGCATGAGTCGCGCAATCGGATCAATCTGCTGCATGTCGTGCATTTCCAAAGAGCTTCACTGAGAAAGGACAATCGCCCCCGGACCTGCTGACCCGGCTATACCAGTTCCGTAAATGTCGCATACTTCTTCCCGCTGCTGTCGATGCAGCCTTCGAGCTTACTCAGAAGCTCCTGTGTCCGCTCGTCCTGGTTGTCATCCAGAGCTTCAAACTCATCTTCACTATGGAAGAAATAGACTTCTGTGTAGTGGTTTCTCTTCCCTTTGGCTTCAAAGACCGTGTAGTTTTTCCCGGCTACGGTCGTCAGATGATTCTTCAGTTCGCTGATCAATCCTAAGTATGTTTCGCGCTGCTCTGGTTTGATGCTGTAGGAAATGGTA
The DNA here is from genome assembly GCA_964539775.1 of uncultured Chitinophagales bacterium. Lineage (GTDB taxonomy): Bacteria > Bacteroidota > Ignavibacteria > UBA10030 > UBA6906 > CAADGV01. Next base: position 32,079 of record CAZIKE010000018.1, on the reverse strand, counting down.
AACATGACTCGTGGCATGGAGCTGAATCCTTTCTTGAATAGGAAAAACCAACGATGATGGCAGTTGTTGATGCCGTCAGGGACAGCATCGTGTGATCAATATCCGGCGGCACGAACTTCATCTTCGCTCATGCCATAGTAGTGCGCAATCTCATGAATCAGAACATCACGGATGCGTGCGCACAGTTCCTCGCGTGAACGGACGCCGCGCTCGATATTTCTTTTGTACAGAGAAATCCTGTCCGGCACGGCAGCGTACATACCGTATCCCGTCCCGCGCTTATTCAAGGGAATGCCTTCATACAGGCCCAGCAGTGCTTCCCGTGAACGAATGCCCATCTTGGTGAGTGTTTCGCGTGCCGGCTCATCCTCCACGGCGATAGTGACGTTTTCCATGTTCTGCTGGAATTGCAGCGGTAGCGCGTCGAACGCCTGCTGAACCAGATCCTCGAACTCCTCCCTCGTCAGGGTCATCGCAACTTCAGCAAATGCATGGTGGATGCACACACGCCGACGATCGCAAGAACGCTCAGCAGCACGGGGAGCCTCCTGACTCCCGCAAATGCATTTGCTGCCATCGTCGCCTCCACAAGAAGGAACAACGCGTACATCGCCGCGATTGCCTTCATGATAAGCAGGGCTGCATACTCCACCGGCTTGATCAGCATGGGCGGAGGATTTGCGCCGAAGAAATCCATCCCGAAGATCGCGATCTCCAGAGGGACAAGGAACACGAGAACCGCCACAAAAGGAAAAAGTGCGTATGCCGTTGCCGCGAAGAGGCTCCGAAGCGTGGCCCTTCCCCCGAAAAGTTTTGTTGCCTGTTGAAGCAAAAAGCTCAACACAATCACGCTGGCAATCCCCACGATCGGCCCAGCGATGAGCGCCGTGCCGACAAGTGTCATGAGATCGCCGAATCGGTCGGCAAGGCTTTTGTACCAAGCAACATCAAGCACAAGGCCGATGCCGAACAGAGCGCTGAGCAGAAGTGTGTAGTTCTTGTGCCGGGCCAGAACGATACGCTTCATGGTGCGCTGAGGTGACTCCAGCAGGCCCCACAGCGTCTGGAAAAGGTTCAGCGCCTCCACCTTGCTCTGTAGAAAACTTCCACAACCGCCACACGTGGTACGCAATTCGTCATTGGCTCTTCCGCAAACAGGACAGGCTATCATAACATCAAATAGATCAAGCGGTTAAAAGTTACCGAATTTGGCGTACTTTAGCAATGAAATAGTTGTCCCGTATTGCAGAACTATTTCTTGAGGGTGGGGTTCGTGTTCGAGGGAGCCTAAAGCAGGACCGGCTCGAACTTCGCCGTAAAGTGTCGCAACATCGGCGCTTCTTCGATGATGCGAAAGCCTCTCAATTCGTTTCGGTGCTCGAAGGTCTCCACCACAACTTCGATGACGTAGTCGATGTGGCTTTGCGTGTAGACGCGTCGAGGGATCGCAAGGCGAACCAATTCCATGCGGGCCGGGATGAGCCTGTGCTGCTCGTCGTACTTGCCGAACATGACGCTTCCAATCTCCACCGAGCGGATGCCGCCGCGGCGATACAGCTCCACCACCAACGACTGACCCGGATACTGCTCGACGGGGATGTGCGGAAGGAACTTCTTTGCGTTGAGATAAATGGCATGACCACCCGGTGGTTGAAGGATCGGAACGCCGGCCTGCGTGAGCTTCTCGCCAAGATACTCGACCGAGCGGATACGATAGCGGAGATAGTGCTCATCAAGCACTTCGTCAAGCCCTTGTGCGATTGCCTCGAGGTCTCTGCCGGCCAGCCCGCCGTAGGTTGGGAAGCCCTCCGTTACGATGAGTAAGTTTCGAGCCTGCATTGCAAGCGCATCATCGTTGAGGGCGAGGAACCCTCCCATGTTGACGATCGCATCCTTTTTTGCGCTCATGGTTGCGCCGTCGGCATACGAGAACATTTCCTTCACAATGTCCTTGATCGCTGCGTGTTCGTATCCCTTCTCTCTGCGCTTGATGAAGTACGCATTCTCTGCGAAGCGGCACGCATCGAGAAACAACGGGATGCCATACTGCGCGCAAACACGTTTCGTCTCCCGGATGTTCTGCATGGAAACCGGCTGTCCGCCGCCCGAATTGTTTGTCACCGTGATCATGCAGAGGGGAATGTTCTGGGGCCCTACCCGTTCGATGAACTTCTGCAATGCCTCCACATCCATGTTGCCCTTAAAGTCTGCAATGAGGTCAGGGTCTCGACCTTCGGCGGTTGGTAAATCCACAGCCTCAGCGCCGCTGAACTCCACGTTGGCTCGTGTCGTATCGAAATGCGAGTTGTTGGGAATGAACTTCCCCTTCCCTCCTACAAGGGTGAAGAGAATCTTCTCAGCCGCGCGCCCCTGGTGCGTTGGGATGATGTGTTTCAAGCCCGTGAGCTGTCGTACCTTTCGCTCGAAGCGGTAGAAACTCTTCGCCCCGGCGTACGATTCATCCCCCTCCATGATGCCTGCCCACTGCTTCGCGCTCATGGCCGACGTGCCACTGTCCGTGAGTAAATCAATCAGGACTTCTTCGGCTGGGAGAAGGAACACATTGTAGGAGGCCCGTCTGATATACTCTTCCCGTTCACGCTCTGTCGTGAAATTGATCGGTTCAACACTTTTGATCTTAAATGGTTCGATGATGGTTTTCATCGGTGTACTCTTGTCTGTGAATTGAGGCCCTCATGATGTGGAGAAGAAGTGAGCGTGCTCCTTTTGCCTTACACAAAAATATCCTATCTTGCAACCGGCATAATACGCAGACCTATCGTGGGTTTCTTCAAAAAGAATCTCCTTCCCTCGGAACTTGGTGCGCACATCTACGACTCGCTCCGCCGCGCCTTGCTGTCCGACGGCGATCTCTCCATGCAACGACTGATCGTGGCACTTGAGCTGGTGCCCGAAGAATTGCACAACCAGTACGTCGGCGAGATTATGATCGGACTGATGTTTGGGGCAACGCTCGCCGTAGAAAGCGCGGCGACCCCCCGCACGGCAAACCAGATCGTTTCCTCGCTCAAGGCAGAATTCCTCAACCACCTCGAAGAGCAAGGCGCCACAGCCATCCAGCGCGCGGAATGGGAAGCTGTGCTTGCGGACCGGTTCCTCACCTATCGCGCAACCCTTGAAGGCTATACAGGGTTCGAGCCGCCGTGGAAACTCGGCAGGGCCCTCTTCTGGAACATCATCAACAACGAGGTGCACATTGCGATGTGCGTGAAGATCTGCACGCTGTACATGATGGCAGCGCGCGACACCTGCCTCGAGATCCTCAGGGAACTTGGTCCGCGTCTCCAGATGCAACCACAGCAGTGATACATCACGGCTGCGCAAGCTGCTGCAACGTTTCAAGAACACCGGCGACGTGCTTGGCGACGAGGACTTCGTGATGAAGAATCCGGCGAATCACCCCCTGTTTGTCGATGACGAAGGTAACGCGTTTCACTCCCGGCAGAATACCGCCAAGCCGCGCATCTACCCCGTATGCGCGTGCAATCGCCCGGTCGCTGTCGCTCACGAGGGGGAACGGGAGGCGATGCTTCCGAATGAACGCCTGATGCGATTCCTCATCATCATAACTCACACCGAGCAGGACTGCATCATATTTCACGATGTCCTCATACCTGTCACGGAAAGAACACGCCTCCCTCGTACAGCCCGGAGTGAAGTCCTTGGGGTAGAAGAACAAGACGACGTTCCTCTTTCCTCGCAGACTGGAAAGAGGAACTGCGTTGCCATCCTTGAGGGGGATGTCGAAATCCGGGGCAACGTCTCCTTCTTTCAGAATTCTCTTCATGTGCTGATGCGTGACCATATCTCCCAATGCATGCACCCTACTCGGGTTGTTGGATGATCTCTCCTTCAGCGGCGGAACTTCGCTTGAGCAAGCGGATCAGTTTTGCCTTCAGCGCTACATTCCACTCCTCAAGGAGCGAGTAAAATGTTGGGATGACGACCAAGGTCAGGAACGTCGAAACTGATAAGCCAAAAATGATAGCCACTCCCAACGGACGCCAGAAATCTGCGCTCTCGGCCCCCACGACAAAACGAAATCCTCTCCAGTCGAAATCAACTCCTGATGCCAGGGGCAGAATACCCAGCACGGTCGTTGCCGCCGTCAAGACCACGGGCCGAAGCCGCGTTCTGCCGGCCTCGAGGAGCGATTCATCTAGCGTCATGCCCGACGCCCGAAGGTGCTTCGTGAAGTCCAGAAGAACGATGGCATTCTTCACCACAATGCCTGACAGGGCAACCACGCCCACGCCGGTCATGATAACACTAAAAGGGGTGAATGTCACCAGCAAGCCGATGAAGACGCCGATGAGAGAGAGAGGAATCGAAAGCATGATCACCAGCGGCACTTTCACCGAATTGAATTCCGACACCATCACAAAGAACACCAACAGCAGCGTGATGAGAAACGCCTCGCTCAAGAACGCCTCTGCCTTTTTCCGCTCCTCATCTTCTCCTGAATAACTAATCGTGTACCCCGAAGGGATCTCGAGCGATCCAACTGCCTGCTTCACGTCGTTCAACACATCGGCTGCAAGCCTGCCTTGCGCATCGGCGGTGATTGTGATGACGCGCTTCTGGTCCTTTCGGTAGATATCGCTAATGCCCGAAGTCTGCCGGATCGTAGCAACAGTGACAAGGGGAACCGAGAGAAGTTTCCCCTGCTTGTTCATGAACGTGATGTGCAGCTTCTCGAGGTCAGGAATGGCCGAGCGCTGATCCTCCCGCAAGCGGACGCGAATCTTATATTCGTCTTCTCCCACGCGATACTTCGACGCCTCCACACCGTTGATTGCCGCACGCACGGTGTTGGCAATCTGTCCGGTATTCATCCACAAGAGCGCGGCCCTCTCGCGATCGACGTCGATACTCACTTCGGGTTTGCCAGGGTTGTAGTTATCCTTCATATCCACCAGACCCGGAATGGATTTCAATCGTTGCTGAATACGTTGTGAAATCTCGACAAGCGTTGGGTAGTCCGTTCCGGCAATCTCGATACTCACAGGTGCGCCCACCGGCGGCCCCATTGCCTGCCTCGTCACTTTGAGTTTCGTGTCCGGGATTCCGGTAGCCTGCGCCCGTACTTCTTCCAGAGTCACAACGCTGCTTTGCGAGCGCTTCGCTTTCTCATAGAACGTGATGGCGATTTGACCCTTGTTCGACGTTCCCTGGCCACCAACGTCAAAGATGTTATCCGACGTACCGATGTTGGTGACGATGAACTCCATGTCGCGTCTGCCCGGCACAGTGGCAAACCTGCGCTCGAGGATTTCGGCAATGCCGTTGGTGACATCGAGAGATGTGCCCGCCGGCGCCTCGATGCTCACTTGGATCTGGTTGGGCTGTGTGTCGGGGAAGAAGGCGATGCCTTTGTTCAGCAGCACGTACACGACAGTGATGAAAACGAGAATGCTAAACGCGGCAGCGATCGTCAAGCGCTTGTGCTGAAGCGCCCACGCCAACGTCTTGGCATAGCGTTCGACGGCGGCGGGGAAGAACTGCTCATCCACTTTGTGGTAGATGATGGTGATGGGATTGTACTTCTTGTACCAACGGGGGTGTGCGAGACGTTCTCTTGCCTTTTGGATTTCCCTCTTGTAGTCGATCCAGCGGGCACCTTGCACCGGACTGATGACAAACGCAACCAATAGAGAGCTTCCTAACGTAATGATGAGGGTCAACGGAAGATACTTCATGAAGTCGCCCACAATGCCGGGCCAGAACATGAGGGGAATGAACGCCGACACCGTGGTTGCTGTTGACGTCAGCACGGGAATGGCCACTTGCGCCGTGGCCTGCTTGGCCGCAACGTCCGGCGGTTCGTTGTACACTTGCTGGTGACGGTAGATATTCTCGATCACGACAATAGCGTCATCGACAAGAATGCCAAGTACAAGCACAAGGGAAAAGAGCACGACAATGTTCAGCGTTATGCCGTAGAGCGAAAGGATCGCAAAACCGATGAACATCGAGAGCGGAATGGCGGTTGAGATCAGGAGAGAATTCTTGAAGCCAAAGAACATGAACAGACAGACCACCACGAGAAACATTCCGGTCATGATGCTGTTCTCCAGCTCGAACACCATGCGATTGATGAAAATGGACTGATCATTCGTGATCTCGATCGTGAGCCTGGGCGGAAGCTGTTCCTGTTCCCTGCTGACAATCTCCTTGACCTGCCGGGCAATTCGTACCAGGTTCTCGCCGGCACGCTTGCGAACCGCGAGGGTCACGACTTCGGCCCCATTGAGACGGGAGTAGGTCTTCCGATCCTCGAACGACGCATACACCTGCGCCACATCCCGCACATAGATCGGCTTGCCGCCTTGCAGCTTGACGACGATATCTTCGATTGGCTTCACGTCCTTGTACTCGCCCGGAACGCGCACGGAGTATGCAATCTCTTTCGTATCAATGGAGCCGCCAGGGATGGAAACATTTTCGTTCTTGATGGCGTTGACGACATCATCGAATCCAATGCGGTATTCGTTCAAGAGATTCACGTCACAGTTCACCTGAATCTCCGGCTCCAGGCCGCCCGTGAGGTCGACTCGCAACACGCCCTGTATGGTCTCGATCTTTTTTTTCAGATCAGTGGCAATCGTCTTCAGGCGCGCAACACCGTAGGGTCCGCCGATGTTCACGTACATGATCGGAAACTCGCTGATGTTGATCTCACTCACCACCGGATCGAGAATATCGGCAGGAAGTTCCTTGCGCGTCGCGTTCACCTTATCCCGGACGCGCCGCAGCGCTTCATCGATATCCACGCCGATCTCAAATTCAACACTGACCGTCGAAAGTCCCTCTTTGGAAACCGAGGTGATGTGCTTGATGTCTTTCAGTGACTTGATTGCCCTCTCCAACGGCTGGGTGACCAGACCTTCAACGTCGGTGGGTGCAACGCCCATGTACGGAACGGAGACAATGATGTAAGGGATTTTTACATCAGGCGAGGCTTCACGCGGAAGGCCTGTGTACGCATTCCATCCTACGACACAAACCAGCAGGACGAAGATGTAAACTGCGACTTTGTTGTCAACTGCCGCATTCCAGGGGCGCATGGGACATTCGTGTGCTTATGAGATACTCACCGGACACTGCGTATGGGTTCCTGTTCGGTCGCCGATACAATCAACACCGGCTGTTCATGCGAGACGTCGCGGTAGCCTCGCGTGATCACCCGATCTCCGGCCTTCAAGCCCGAAAGGATTTGAATGAGATGACCTTGCCGGCCGCCGAGTTGCACGTGCCGTTCTTCTGCCTTGCCGTCCGTGGCAACGTACACGACAAACTTGTTGCGATCGACTTGCTGAATGATGCCTTCCTCGATCAGCAACGCGTTGGTCTGGACGGAGAGGGCAAGCTCTACCTTGGCAATCATTTCGGGCTTGAGCTTCGCATCGGCATTTGGCAGTACAGCCTCAACGGGAAACGTACGGTTGTCTGGAGAAATTGCCGCCCCAATGTACGTGATTCGTCCCTCAAACAGCTCGCCCGGATAGGCAAGCACTGTGAGACGAATCGGCGCCCCGACGCGAATTCTTCCTGCGTAGCGTTCGGGGACATTCACCAATGCCTTCACGTTGCGAATGTTGACGATGCGTGCAATCGGCACGCCCGGCGGTGCCATCTCCCCCGCATCAACGTACCGATCGTCGAGAATGCCGTCGATCGGGCTTTTGATGCGCGTCCGTTCCCATCGTGCACGCATTAATTCCGCCTGTGCTTTTGCGGCATCACGGGTGAACTCGGTCGTCTTCAACTGCCATTCGCTCACCGCCTGTTCGGTGTATACCTTGCGCTGCTTCTCAAACGTCAGCTCGGCGGAATGATACTGGGCGAGTGCCGACTCATAGCTGGGCTTCAGGACGTCATCATTCAGGCAAACGATGGTCTCGCCCTTCCTGATGCGAGCGCCTTTCTCGAACTTCCATTCTTTCACCGTTCCTCCTTCTTCCGGCGCAACAAGGATATCCTCGAACGCCTTGATGGAACAACTGAGCTGGAGGGTTTCGATGAATGGCCGCGGCTGCACTTCCTGCACCTCCACGCGCACAGCGCGCGCCGTGTTGTTGGTTCGTGTTGCGGCTTCGTCGGCGCTGCTATTACCGCACCCGACAAGCGCGAGGCAGTGCAGCGTCGCTGCAAGCGTTACCTGAAGTTTCTTCGATGCGTTCATTCCTATCCTTACCTTCCTGCACTGGTAGTTGGTGGTTCACTCTTCGTGCGGCGACACATAGGGCGGCCGCCGTCCCAAGAGCTGATCAAGATCCGCAGCTGCGACAAGATAATCGTAGATCGCCTGCATCCGGTTTGTACGAGCCGTGGTAAGCGCGAGCTGCGCGTCGTTGACCTCGAGCTGTGTACCGCTCCCGCTGGTGAAGCGTGTGACTGCAATACGATAGCCACGCTCCGCCTGTTCGACCGTACGTTCCTGGGCATCGATCCGTTCCTTCGCACGGCGGAGCGACATGATCGTTGCATGTACGGCCGCTTTCAGGTTCTGCTCCGTCCTGGCAATCTGCTCTTCTGTTTTTCGGGAGTCGAGTTCTGCCTGTTCCACCCGCGCCGTGGTACGGAACCCGTCGAAGATGTTCAGCGAGAGCGACACACCGAAGAGCGAGCTTCGCACGAAATCCCGCGTCGAAATCCTCAGATCGTTCTGCTGCGTCTGAAGCTGGTAGTTGCCGAACGCCGCAAGGTTCGGCAGGAAGTTCGCACGCTCGATGGCGGTAATCGCGTCGTTGACGTCCCGCTGGTAGCGCAGGGCTGCAAGCGAGGGGTTTGTGTCGAGAACGGTGCGTGGCGCCTCGTCCGCAATGCCCTCATCCACCGCCGTGTACGTGAGCACACCGGCCACCTCCAGCGTGTCGTCGATCGCAGCGCCGATGATGACCTTGAGATTGTTCAACGCAAGCTCGTAGTTGTTCTCTGCCCGAATCACCTCCGGTCGCACGTTGGCAAGTCCCACTTCAGCGCGCAGCTTGTCGTATTCTGAGATCAGTCCTTGTGCAGCCAGAATTGTCGCATTCTTCACATTTTCTTCGGCGTTGCGAAGGTTGGAGTGCATCATGTCCCGCACTTCACGCGCAAGGAGAACGGCGTAGAACGCCCGTTGTGCCGCTGCAATGATCTCCGCTTCCTTTGCTCGGTACACCTCTCGTGCAGCCTGTGAATAGATCTTCGCCGTTCCCACGCCGGTAAAAACGGCCGAGTTGAATACGACCTGGGACACCGTCAGATTAACGTCGAACGAATTGTCCGAACCGATCTCGATAGCCCGGACTTCACCGCGTCGGTAGGCAGTGGAGTCAAAGATGTTGGGGAAGAAGAAGACAGGTTTCTTGATCGCGCGCGTGTATCTTCCTGTCAGGTCGATGCTGGGCAGCGCGTACCCCCACGCCTCACGCAAACGAGCATCAGCACGCCCCACTTCATGGCGCGCTTCGGCAAGTTCATGGTTATTGCGCAGTGCAGCGCGCACGGCGTCTTCCAACGTGTACGTTCTGCGCTGCGCCGCGGCATTATCTGCGCCTGCAAACAGCAGTGCACACACCACCGATACAGCGGCGCTTTTCCTCGTCATCATACTGCACCTGAAAGCACGAATGAATGAGTTCCTGCTGGCTACACTGCCTGAGGGAAGGCGAGCAGGATGTGAAAAGAACACTTTCGGGCCACCCCTGCACGATCGCTGTTTCGCAGAGGGCGTGTCAGCGACGCGCGGCGCCGTTGAAGAAGAGCGACGCCAGAAACGCTGCTTCAGCTTCCGTATCCATGGACGCCAACCCGGGTTTGGAAAAGAGCCGGCGCATCGCCCTATTATGAATCATCCCTACAAACACAAACGCGAGTTCCACCGGGTCTTCCTTGACAATGCTCTTCTTGTTCATTTCGCGCTTGAGCACCGAGCCAAGCAACGAGGCAATGGCCCGCACCTGCTTCATGATCGCGGTAATGTCTTCTTTCACCTGCACTCGGTGAATCTCGTAGATGAGGATACGAAACACTTCCTCGCTCGCGCGATAGAACTCAAACATGCACTTCGCGTAGCGGCTGAACTGCTCCCGCACGGTTCCGCCACCGGCAATCGCCTCCTCGGCAATGATTTTCATCTCGTTCAAGATTTCCCGGACAATCTCGCGAAAGAGCGTCTCCTTGCTGTCGAAGTAATTGTACAGCGTTCCTTTGGCGAATTCGGCCTGTTCCGCAATCTCGTCCAGCGTGGCGCGTTCGTAGCCTTTGGCCGCGAACACCTTGCGCGCCGCCGCGAGAATCTCGCGACGTCGCGCCACACGCTCACGCTCTTTGCGCTGCAAGGGTGTCCGGATCTGTGTCACTGAACTTGAACGGAGAGTCAACAAGAACACTATAGGGTCATGAACTGAACCCGTCGGTCATAATCTATGGCGAGAAGATGGGAAAGGCAAGAGATGAAAAAGAAATAATCCGGCCTTCGACGTCCGCTGTTGAACGATTCAACAGTCTACTCGCTCTCGTAGCTGATGAGGGAGAAGATGTCGTACATGCTGAGACGCTGACGCGCGTGCAGGAAGGTCAACTCGATGAGAAACGCCAACCCCACAATCGAACCGCCGAGGCGCTCTACGAGTCTGGCTGCGGCCAGAATGGTGCCGCCGGTTGCCAGCAAATCGTCCAGGAGAAGTACTTTCTCGCCCGGCGAAATTGCATCCTTGTGGATTTCGACAGCATCCGTTCCGTACTCTAACGCGTATTCTTCGCGAAGCTTTTCCGCGGGGAGTTTGTTGGGTTTGCGGACGGGAACGAAGCCGGCACCAAGACGATACGCGAGCGGAGCGCCGAGAATGAATCCGCGTGCCTCAATGCTGACGACTTTGTCGATGCCAGAGTCTTTGAATCGTTCGTAGAAGAGATCGACTGCTTCTGCAAATGCGCTTGGGTTCTTCAGCAGAGTCGTAATGTCGCGGAAGACGATTCCCTTCTTCGGAAAGTCGGGGATGCTGCGGATCGTGTCAATCAAGTTGGATGGCATGGGCGTACGGGGATTCCTACCATTCGATTTTTTCTTTGTTCAGGAATGCCGCCACCCCCACTTTGCAATCTGCTGTCATCCGGGCAGCTGCATTCATATTTGCTGCAAACTCCAGCGCCTCCGCGAGGTTCAATCCATGTAACTTGGAAAGCATTTCCTTGCACAGGCCCATCGCATGAAGACTGTTGTTATGGATCAGCTCATCGGCGAGCGCGGAGACGGACGTCTGTATCTGTGCTTCAGGGACAACGACATTTGCGAGGCCGATGCGGCGCGCCTCCAGGGCGTTGATGATATTGCCGTGCAGAATCAGCTCACGCGCCCTCCCCTCCCCTACTCTCTTGATAAGGAAGATCATCACAATGGCGGGAATGAATCCGATGCGCACTTCCGTATACCCGAACGTGGCGTGCTCTTCCGAGGCAATCACAAAATCGCATACACTCGCAAGGCCGCAGCCGCCTGCAAGGGCGGGGCCGTTGACCATGGCGATCACGGGCTTGCGCAACTCATAGATCGTTCTGAAAAGGTTCGCGAGTTTGCTGGAATCAGCACGGTTCTGTTCCAGGTCGAATCCTGCTATCCTGCTGAGGTAATCGAGGTCCGCTCCTGCGCAGAAGGCCGTACCGCTCGCTTGAAGCACAACGACTTTGACGTTCTGATCTCGCGCCGCTTGTGTGAACGCTGTGGTCAATTCTGCCACCATCACGTCGTCCAGCGCGTTGCGCTTTTCAGGACGATTGAGCGTAATCGTGGCTTTACGATTGGAGGTGTCGTAGAGGAGTCGCGTAAATTGCATGAACGAAAATAGACAAAGTGGCCTGCAAAAACAAGATGAACGAAGAAGGAGAACGAAGAGGGGAGAATAGGCCTCCCCTTCGTGAAGAGAGCATCACGCTACCAGGAGGATTGAAACCACGTTGCGTCTGCAAAGTACGACTTGGTCAGTTCTTCGGTCTTCCGCATTTCTTGTTCCGTCATCGGATGAAACGCGCGTGCGTAGGCAATGTCGTCTTCCAATTCCTTCACGGTCGAGATGCCGACAATGATGGTGCTTACGGGGAGTGTCAGTACATAGCGCATCGCGAGTTCCATCGACGTGATGCCGCCTGGTCGGAAGATGCGGCCGCGCGCAGGAATCTTCATACCGATAATGCCCATCTGCCGTTCTACCGCTGTGGGCAGGAGATTGTCCATGAACGACTTGTTGTGCTTGTCCGCGGCATTCAGCGACATCAGAATCGTGTCGAACGGATACTGCTGGATTGCCTTCTTGAGTACCAGGGGATCGTAGTGACCGGTGATACCGAGAAAGCGGACCGTTCCCTCTGTGCGCGCCTTCTCCAACGCCTTGATGGCGCCATCATCGGCGAAGATCTTGTCGAGATCATCCTGCGTGCGGACGTTATGCAATTGCCAGAGATCAAGATGATCGGTCTGCAAGTTCTTCAAGGATTGTTCCAGCAGTCGCATCGAACCGTCGTAACTCCTGTTGTGCGTCTTGGAAGCAAGGAACACTTCTTTCCGACGCGCCTTCATGACGGCGCCGATGTAGCGTTCGCTCTGACCTCGCCCGTACGCGGCCGCCGTGTCGATGTAGTTGACACCGAGGTCGATCGCCCGATTGATGATGGCGACTGATTCCTCGGTCGTGCCGGACTGTTCGAGCGTTGCTTGTCCGCCAAGACTGAAGAGAGCTACCTGATGGCCCGTGCGACCGAGCGGGCGCGTGGGCATTGCCTGTTGACGAACCTGATCGGCCAGAGCTGTGATGGGCTTCAGGGTACTCACAATGCCGGCAGCGGTCGCGGCTCCCAGCACTGTTCCCACGAAGTGCCTGCGAGAGAGTTTTCGGTCCTTCTGCATGACGAATCCTTTCTGCGTGAGTATGTTCCTTGCGCGCGCTGTTAGATAGAAGGAAATTCTCCTGTCAAGTGCAACTGTGCGGCGTTGCAACTACAGCTCGATGTTGCGATCGAGGTATTCTCTGTAGTCGCGAAGCAACGGTTCATAACGCTCGTTGATGAGGTGGGATGAGATAACGAAGTCGGCTGTGGCGCGGTTGCACGCACACGGGATGTTGTAGAGCACTGCAATGCGCAGGAGCGCCTTCACATCAACATCGTGAGGCTGCGGCTGCATCGGATCCCAGAAGAAAATGAGAATATCAATCTTGCCCTCGACGATCAAAGCGCCGAGTTGCTGGTCGCCGCCGAACGGGCCTGATTTGAGTTTCGTGATCACACTCTCCTTCATCTTCTGTCCGCGTTTCGCCAGCGCTTCCTCGACCAACCTGCCTGTCGTGCCTGTGCAGATGAGGGTGTGGTTGAGCAGGACCTGCCAGTTCCATTCCACCCACTCCACCAAATCACGCTTGCAATTGTCATGAGCCACAAGGGCAATACGTTTGATCGGCTCCACGTCTCCTCCGTTGAAGGTGATCGGTTATAAAAAAAACCTCCCGCGCGTCTATCTGAGCGCACGGGAGGTCATCCGGCTCCGTCCGTTGAGTCTAACAGTCGTAGTACAGGCCGAACTCGTACGGATGCGGACGCAAGGCCATGGCTTTTACTTCTTTTTCCATCTTGTAGGTGATCCATGTTTCGATTACGTCCTCGGTAAACACGTCGCCGCGCAGCAAGAAGTCGTGGTCCCGTTCGAGCGCCTTGATAGCCTCCTCGAGCGAAGGCGGCGTTGATGGCACGTCCTTCAGCTCCTCGGGATCCATATCGTAGATGTCCTTGTCCAATGGCTCACCCGGATCGATCTTGTTGATGATGCCATCGAGACCAGCAAGGAGCATGGCAGAGAATTGCAGATAGGGATTGCCCGAGGAGTCGGGGCATCGGAATTCGACGCGCTTGGCTTTGGGATTGGGCGAATACATGGGAATGCGCACCGCCGCGCTGCGATTACGCTGTGAATATGCGAGGTTGACCGGCGCCTCGAAGCCCGGCACGAGCCGCTTGTAGGAGTTCGTCGTCGGATTGGTGAATGCGCACAACGCAGGTGCATGCTTCAGCAGCCCGCCGATGTAGTACAGTGCGGTCTCGCTCAGATTGGCGTAGCCATGACCGTAGAAGAGCGGCTTGCCACCCTTCCACAAACTCTGATGAACGTGCATGCCCGAGCCGTTATCGCCAAAAATCGGCTTCGGCATGAACGTAGCGGTTTTCCCGCGTGCACGTGCCGTGTTCTTGATAATGTACTTGAAGAGCATCATGTCGTCGGCGTGCTTCAACAGGTTGGCAAACTTCAGGTCGATTTCCGCTTGCCCGCCGCTGGCAACTTCGTGATGCTGCGTCTCAACATCGAGACCAGCATTCATCATGTTCGTCACCATTTCGTTGCGCAGGTCCAGCAGGTGATCTGTCGGTGGCGCTGGATAGTATCCTTCCTTGTAGCGGGGCTTGTACCCGAGGTTCGGCATCTCATCCCGACCGGAGTTCCATCGTCCTTCAATCGAGTCGACGTAGTAATAACTGCTGTTGCCGTTGGTGTCGAAGCGGATATCGTCGAAGATAAAGAACTCTGCCTCAGCGCCCATGTACGCAACGTCGGCGATGCCGGTGGATTGCATGTACTGCTCTGCCTTGTGCGCGATGCCGCGAGCGCACCGACTGAAGCGCTCCTTCGTCAGCGGGTCGAAGATTTCGCAGATGAAGCTGATGGTCTTTACCTCGATGAACGGATCGATGAAGGCCGTCTTCGGGTCGGGCATCATCAGCATGTCGCTTTCGTTGATCGCTTTGAACCCGCGAATGGATGACCCGTCGAAACCGAAGCCATCTTCGAATGATGATTCATCGAGACGGTGCACTGGAACAGTCACATGCTGCCACACGCCGAGAAGGTCAACGAATTTCAAGTCAACCATCTTCACGTTGTTGTCTTTAATGATCTTAAAGACGTGCGCGATTGCAGACGAAGTTCTTTTTGCCATTATGGTTCCCCATATATTAGTGATGAATGATGTAACATGAGACTACACGATTTCGTGATACCCTTTTTCGCCATGCTCCACCAGGTCCAGCCCTTCGTGCTGATGTTCGTCGCTGCTGCGCAGACCCAGCGTAGTGTCGAGGAGCTTCAACACCACGAACGTGACCATGGCAGAGAACGCTGCGGTTGCTGCTACGCCAACAAACTGAATCCACAGAAGAGAAGGGTTGCCGTAGAGCAAACCATCGCTGCCCGCTCCGTTGACAGACCGCGTTGCGAGGACACCAGTCATCAGCGCTCCGAACATGCCGCCAACTCCGTGCACCGAAAACGCGTCGAGCGAGTCATCCAGCTTCCACCTGATGCGTTGGTTGACAGCCCAGTAGCACACGGCGGCAACGCCGAAGCCGATTAGCGATGCGCCAAGAGGTGTGACAAACCCACACGCCGGTGTGATAGCAACGAGGCCCGCCACTGCTCCTGTGATTGCGCCTACGGCGGTCGGTTTGCCCTTCAGGAACAGCTCCAGCATCACCCACCCGAGTAGGCCGGAGCCTGCGGCAACATTGGTGCAAACGAAGGCACTCACGGCAAGCGTGCCGGAACTGATTGCACTACCGGCATTGAAGCCGAGCCACCCAAACCAGAGCATGCCGGCGCCCAGGATCGCTAAGGTGACGTTGTGAGGAGGCATGGCCCGCTGCGGGAAGCCCCTGCGTGGCCCCAGCATGAGTGCTGCCACAAGAGCAGCGACTCCTGCGTTGATGTGCACCACCGTTCCGCCTGCAAAGTCCAGTGCACCGAGACCGCGCAGCCAACCTCCGACGCCCCACACCCAGTGGGCAACGACGTCGTACGCTAACGTACTCCAGAGAAAGATAAACACGACGTATGTCTTGAACCTCATCCGCTCCACGATCGCACCCGAGATCAGGGCCGGTGTAATGATGGCAAACATTGCCTGATACATCATGAAGGCCTGATGGGGAATTGTGGGTGAGTACTCAGGGCTTGGCATCAAGTCAACGTTTGCCAACCCTGCCCAGTCAAGACCACCCAGGAATCCGCCGAGGAGGCCGTTGTTGGGCGCAAAGGCAACACTGTAGCCCCACAGAATCCATTGTACCATCACCACGCCCATGGCCACCAGACTCATCATCATCGTGTTCACGACGTTCTTGCTTCGTACCAGTCCGCCGTAGAAAAACGCAAGGCCCGGAGTCATGAACAGGACCAGTGCTGCCGAGAGCAAGAGGAACGCCGTATCCCCGGGGTTGATCATTTCACACCATCAATCTTGATATAGGACGTTTCTTTCGTCGTGGAGAGCACAAGGTTCGTTCTCGTGCTTGTCACACCCGTCCACGCCTGAATCTTCGCAAGCAATTTCTCGAGCGAGGTTGTGTTTGCGGTCCGCACCTTCAGTAGATGCGAACCTTCACCCGTGATGGCATGGCATTCGAGGATGTCGTCCACGTGCTTCGCATGCTCAAGAAAGGAGGGGTAGTGTTTCGAAGAATCGACCGTGACAAAGATAAAGGCGGTAATATCCTTCCCAAGCTTACGCGGGTCAACCGTCGCGTAGTATCCGGTGATGACGCCGCTTTCTTCCAGTTTCTTTAGCCTATCGCTGACGGATGGGAGGGAGAGCTGTACGGCTTCTGCAAGGTCGTTGCGCTTGGTGCGCCCGTTCTTCTGCAGAATGTCCAGAAGTTTTAGGTCAATGTCGTCAAGAGCGTCCGTCATGGGCGCGTTGGAGAATGATCACGAAAACCTTACTTCCTAAGGAAAAGGTAATTCAATGGCTTCAAATATAAGCCAAACAGGGAGGTTTGTCAAGATTATTTTTTGGCGTGTGATGGAGCCTACTTCCTGAAGGGAGCAGAGTGCGTGGGCAGACAACAAGGTATGTGGTGGGATCTATACTGCTATCACGGTCGCGCTCTTCACCCGAAGCGTCTTGATCGCTTCGGCAATTCGGCTATTCCCAAAAACGTAATTGCCGGCAACGAGGACGTTGGCTCCTGCCTCGACGCACCGGCCAGCTGTCGTGTCGTCGATACCACCATCGACTTCCAGGTACACTTCCGGCTTGATCTGCTTGATCAAGTCGGCTGCCTCACGCAGCTTGTCCGTGGATGTCGGGATGAACCGCTGTCCCCCGAAGCCCGGATTGACCGACATGATCAAGACGAGATCGACATACGGAACGATATCTCGCAGCAATGAAACAGGCGTTGCAGGGTTGAGGCAAACGCCTGCCTTCATACCCAACTCTTGAATCCGCGTGATGGTACGATGGAGATGGGTACAGGCTTCATAGTGCACAGTCAGATGGTCGGCGCCGGCGTCACGAAAAGCCTCGACATAGGCATCGGCGTTTTCGATCATGAGATGCGTATCAAACGGAAGGTTTGTCAGCTTTCGTAGTGCAGCAATCACCGGAGGACCGAAGGAGATGTTCGGTACAAAATGTCCGTCCATCACATCCAGATGAAGCCAATCGGCCCCCGCCTCTTCCGCAAGATGGATTTGGGTTTTCAAGTCCGAGAAGTCGGCGGAGAGCAGCGACGGCGCAATCGTTATGTTGTTAGTTTTCATCTTGAATCCTTCCGGCTTTCACAACGAAGAGATCGACGCGTCGCGTGCTATCGGCAGGCGAACCCGGCAACGGAAACTGGTCGACGATCGTATTGGGAAGCAACTCGGGGTTGATTTGATAGGTAACAGTGCCGATCTTTAGGCCCATGCGTGCAAGAATCCTCTCCGCTTCGCCGAGAGACTTTCCCGTCAGGTCGGGCACCTCGAAAGCCAGCACACCGTGTCCAACGCTCACCACAACATCAATCGTGGCCCCCTTCTTGACCCGCGCTCCCGGCGCAAGCGTCTGTCCCATGACCGTGTTGGCGGGAAGTGAATCCGACGCTGCGTAGTGTACTTCTCCCAGGACGATGCCGTTGCGTTCCAGCGCAAAGCGGGCATCGCGCAACGAGCGACCGCGCAGGGAAGGCACACTTACCAACACCTCACCGCCGCATACGGTCAAATACACATGCCGGCCATACTTGACGACAGAATTGGGTCGGGGATTCTGCGTCACCACTGTTCCCACCGGAAACTGGTTATCGAGAATCACCTCTCCCTGTATCCCAACAAGTCCTATTTCTTCCAGTCGTGCCAGGGCATCCTCTACTTTCATCCCGGTGAGGTCGGGGACGTTCAGTGTGCCTCCATGATGCACGTACCACGGAAGGACCACGTAGTTCGCCAGAAGGAGTATGAGTATCATTCCCCCGATGGGATAAACGAACCATCGACTCTTGAGGACCGAGAGAATCCAGAAAAGAATCTTGCTGGAAAAGGTTTGAAGGGTTTTCGTTGCGTCCATGGCTCTGCGAAAATATACTGAAATGCCTCTCTCCGCACAACCTTCGAGCCTTGCATCACTGATGCAATCTTCCCATATTACGCCCAAGGACAATGTGCAAACTCTCCCCTATGCAACTGCAGCGCGAGGTTCTCAGGACCCTCCTCTACTACGATATCTGGTCGCATCCGCTGACGGAGAAGGAGCTATATGCCTTCTTACCTGTCAATTCGATGAACTATGATGACTTCAGGAATCGTCTGCGGGAAGAGGTTGCAGACGGGAGCGTTCAGTCTCACGGTGGCTATTATTTTGTAAAGGGGAAAACGGCGGCCGTCGTGGAGCAACGAGTGAGACGCATGCGCCATGCGCGGCGCATGTGGTTCATGGCCAGAATAGCAACGCTTATCATCAAGCGCTTCCCCTTTGTGCGCGCGGTTTTTGTCTCGGGTGATCTATCGAAGAATGTAACGCATAGAAAGAGCGATGTCGACTTTTTCATTATTACTGAGCCGGGCCGCCTCTGGATTACGCGCACGTTACTTGTTCTGTTCAAGAAGGTATTCCTGCTGAACAGCCGGAAATTCTTCTGCATCAACTCCTTGATTGCGTCGGACAATCTGGTGCTGGATGAACAGAATATCTATACAGCTACCGAAGTAGCAACGTTGAAGCCGTTGTACAACACCGAACTGTTTTATCGCTACCTTGCTGCAAACCGGTGGATCGCGTCGTTTTTCCCGAACTTCGACCCGCAGCTTCTCCCGCTACCTCGATGCAATGACCGAGCAAGCAGATTGCAACGCGTCCTGGAGTGGCCGTTCCGGTTGTTGGACGCTTCGCGGCTCGACACCTATCTCATGCACACCATGGAGCGCGTCTGGGCAAAGCGCTACCCCCGGTATGACGAGACAATCCGGCGTCGCATTTTCCGTTGCACGCGGGGCGAGTCGCGGGCATACGTGGGGAATTTCCAGGAGATGATTCTCGCGCTTTACCATCATCGTCTGAACGCTTTCGGGTTGACAAAGGAAGGCAACGAAGCATGAAGCTCCTGCTTTTCACATTCTTGCTTGCCGCAGCCTTGTGTCTAGCGCCTCCCGCTGTTTCGACGTTTGTTGCCCCGAAGCCCAGAATCGTGTATGTCATTCCCGACAACGCTCGTGTGCGTCGCAAACGCAGAAGACGAACCGGTCAACTATTTGATCTCAGTGTCGGCGGTTATGGACGTTCTTTTCACGCATTCATACTTCCTTCGTTTTGACGCGAAGGAGTACAAAGCCCGCATGCCGTATCCCCCACTGGGCACGCTGTATGCAGCGAGCTTTGCGCGCTCCCGCGGCTATGCCGTGTCGCTGGCCGATAGCATGCTGGCGGAAGGCCCGCAGCATATCCTCCCCGCCCTGCGCTCGCATCGGCCAGGCGTGTTGGTCATCTATGACGATGATTTCAACTATCTGACCAAAATGTGTTTGACCAACATGCGCGAGGCGGCTTTTACCATGAGCAGCATCGGGAGAGAGGTGGGTTGCACCGTGGTTGTGCATGGCTCCGATGCCACCGACCATCTCGCGGCGTACTTCCAACACGGTGCAGAGTACGTCCTGTGTGGGGAGGCGGAACAGACGCTCGTCGAGTTGCTCGATCTCCTCCTTCGCTCAAGCGGAAATCGTCAGCAGATCCGGGGTCTGGCCTACATGGAGGGCGGGACGGTTCGCCGGACGGAACCTCGCAAGCCGCAGAAAGACTTAGACACGCTTCCCTTCCCTGCTTGGGATCTCATTGACGCTGAAGCCTATCGCCGTGTGTGGAAGAGACATCACGGCTACTTCTCGCTCAACATGGTCACGACGCGGGGCTGCCCGTATCACTGCAATTGGTGCGCAAAGCCGATTTATGGACAAGTGTACAACTCGCGCTCTCCTGCCAATGTTGTGGAAGAAATGCTCTGGCTCAAGCGCCATCTGCGACCCGATCACCTCTGGTTTTGTGACGACATTTTCGGCTTGCGGCCCGGTTGGGTGCAGGAATTCAGCGAGCTGGTCCTGAAGCGCGACGCCGCAATCCCGTTCAAGTGTCTTGCCCGTGTCGACTTGCTTCTGCACGCTGATACGATTCGTGCGCTGCGCCTCGCCGGATGCCGCACCGTTTGGGTCGGAGCAGAATCGGGATCGCAAAAGATTCTTGACGCGATGGAGAAAGGAACAACCGTCGCGCAAATCTACGAGGCGACGCGCAGGCTGAAAGAGGCAGGCATCCGCGTCGGGTTCTTCCTGCAGTACGGATACCCGGGCGAGACGCGTGAGGACATCGAGCATACGTTGAAGATGGTGCATGCGTGCATGCCCGACGAAATCGGTGTGTCGGTTTCGTATCCTCTACCGGGGACAAAATTCTACGAGCGCGTGAAGGCCCAACTCGGCGAGAAACAGAACTGGGTCGACAGCGCCGACCTTGATACGCTCTACCGAAGTCCGTACTCGCCGGATTTCTATCGTGCATTGCACAAGCTGACGCACAAGAAGCTCCGCATCTGGCAGACAGCCGAATTGGTAAAGAAGCATCTCCCGACACCGTGGCGTGCGGATCTCCGCATGCTGCGACGTGTGGCCGCCGGCGCGTACCACTTCCTGACAGCACCGTCATGGCAGCGGCGCGTGAACAATCTTGCACGCTGAGTCAACACGATGATTACTCAACACCTCCTGACATATTTCAGCGGAGAAAAACTCTCAGCTGCCGCCTTCCTTCTCATCGGTGCGGGTGCGCTCGGCTTCTCCTCCTTCCTCTGGAAAGCTAACAGCCCGTACAAAGGCATGATTTATCCTCTAGTTCTCATCGGGCTGATCCAGATGGTGGTGGGCGGCGTCGTGTTCTTCCGCACCGACAGCCAGGTCGCAGGATTGCTCGAGCACCTGAAGACGCACCCCACGGACTTTCGTGCGGAGGAAGTAGCGCGCATGAAAAAGGTGTTGGATTCATTTGCTCTCTACAAAGCGGTGGAACTCCTTCTGCTCGCCGTAGGCATATTCATGACGTTCTCCTACAGACAGAACATGACCCTGTACGCGAGCGCAATAGGATTGGTCGCAGAAGCATCGATCCTCCTTGTTGCTGATCTCATCGCTGAACACCGCGCCGAGGTCTATCTCATGCGTTTGCTGGAGTTCGTACCTGAGCTGTAACGTTCCGACCATCACAACCACAACGGGGCAACTAGGCGTTGGACATCCTGCTAACACATGCGTATTTCCTTCATGAGGACGAAGCGGAGAAGCGCATCATGAAGCCGTATCCGGCGCTGGGCATCCTCTATCTCTCGTCCTATCTCAAGTCGAAGGGGTTCAGCGTTGAGGTGTTTGATTCGACGTTCGCAACCAAAGAAGCCTTCTACCGGTACATCGACCGAAAGAGGCCCAGCGTCGTCGGGATTTCGATCAACCTCATGACCAAGGTGAATGCATTGCAGTTGATCACGTACTGCAAGACGAACGATTGCACGGTAATCGTTGGCGGGCCCGAAGTTCCCTGCTACGCCGAGGAGTTCATCCGACACGGCGCTGATGTTGCAGTGATCGGCGAGGGTGAGCTAACACTTGAGGAACTTCTGCTGCATCTCCAAACGAAAAGCCCTACCGGCATGGCACACATCGCCGGCATCGTGTACCGCGAGGCCGATGGCACGATTGTGCGCACATCGCCGAGACCACTGGTAGCGGACCTCGACTCGCTGCCGAATCCCGACCGTGAGGCCATCTCTCTCTCCCGCTATCTCGCAACCTGGAAAAAGCATCACGGTCGCAGCTCCGTTTCGTTACTTTGCGCACGCGGGTGTCCCTATACATGCACGTGGTGTAGCCGTTCGGTGTTCGGCGAGACACACCGACGCAGGTCGGTGCATCATGTTGTTGACGAGATTGAGATGCTGCTTGGCACGTACCATCCAGACCAGCTCTGGTTTGCCGATGACGTTTTCACAATCAATCACCGATGGTTCTTCTCCTTCCATGAGGAGATGAAGCGGCGCGGCATCACGATTCCGTTTGAGTGCATTACACGGGCCGATCGGTTGAACGAGGATGTTCTGCGGGCACTGGCGGAGCTTGGCGCATTTCGTATCTGGTTCGGATCGGAAAGCGGCTCGCAGCGTATCCTCGACGCTATGGAGCGGCGCGTGAGGGTTGACCAAATCCGTACAGTGACCAGACTCGCTCAACGCTACGGCATGGAAGCGGGCCTCTTCGTGATGCTCGGATATCCCGGGGAAGACATAAGCGACATCGATGCGACGATCGAGCACTTGAAGGCAACGCAACCGGATACCTACCTGACAACCGTCGCCTACCCGATCAAGGGAACAGCATTCTACCATGAAGTGCAAGACCACCTCATCGCCAACGGTGACTGGCGAACAACAACAGACCGGACACTTGATTTCCGTGGCCGGCATTCACGACGATTCTACTGGTTTGCAACGCGCCACCTTGTGAACGAAGTGCAATTGCACAGACTTCGACACAACGGCCAGCGACCGATGTTACCTTTTCTCACAACGTTAGCAAAAGCCAAACTGGCGCGCCTCGGCATGCGCCTGACAGCCCACGAAAGGACATAACCGTGATGACCACCAACGTGCTTGCGCCCGAATCAGCATTTGATAAGGCCGCTCTCACATACGACGAGGAGTTTGAGAACCTGCCCGCAACGCGCCGCCTGCGTCGCACGGTGTGGGAAATCTACCACAAGTACTTCCGCTCCGGAGACACGCTGTTGGAACTCAATTGCGGTACGGGAACCGATGCAATCGAGCTTGCCTCCAACGGCATGCGCATCATTGCCACGGACGCCTCCGCGGAAATGGTGGCATTGACCCGACGAAAAATTCAGGGCACGGCGCTCCACTCGTTGATCACGCCCATACAACTCCCCTTTCAGCGACTGCGGTCGCTCTCCGATCACCGCTTCGACGGGGCGTATTCCAACTTCGGTGGGTTGAATTGCACAGGCCGGCTGGAAATGGTTGCGACCGATCTTTCCACACTGATCAGGCCGGGGAAGTATCTCATTATTTGCCTCCTCTCGGACTTTTCGCTGTGGGAGACTGCATCATTCCTCGTTCGCGGAAAGTGGAAGAAGGCCTTCCGACGGCAGGCGCCCCTTGGCGTGCTCGCCGATGTGAAGGGCGAAAAGGTGTGGGTGCATTATTATTCGCCGGAACAGGTGAAGAAACTGTTCAGCCCCTTTTTCGTTCTGGTGGAAATAAGAGGATTGAACATCTTTTCACCTCCTCCATCCTCGTTCCTTGCCCACCGTCTACTTGGCAAAGGTGTGCGAGTGTTGGAAGCCTTGGACAGATCGATACCCAAGAACATTTGGGTGCAGACCTGGGGCGACCATGTAGTGTATGTCTTCCGCCGCGCAGGGGGATAATGAATATCAGGATGATGCGGTGGCTGGATCGCTGGGTCGGCATCCCCTTGTGCTGGCTCAGTGGCGTTCTGCACAAACGTCGCGGCCATGCGCAACGTCCGGGCGCAATCCGGTCCATTCTCGTCATGAAGTTCTTTGGCATGGGGAGCGTACTTCTTACCACTTCGTTCCTCGAAACACTGCGCCAAGCATACCCGGCGGCTCGAATCCACTATCTCACCTTCCTCTCCAACATGGAGATTCTCGAACGACTTCCTGTGGAGATCGAACGTCACGCCGTGCGCACATCGTCGCTGGTGTCCTTCATCCGTGACACGTTTGCTGTCCTGCTTCTCCTGCGACGAGCACGCGTTGACATGGTATTCGACCTGGAGTTCTTCTCCAAGTACTCCACGCTTCTCTCCACGCTGACGGGAGCGGCCGTACGCGTAGGATATGCACTACCAACGTATTGGAGGAAAGCAAACATCACGCATCCGGCGTCCATCGACCGCTCCGCACACGTTGCAAACGCTTTCCTCCGTCAGCTTGAAGCGATAGGCATGAGTGCACCAACAACTTGCACAACGCCCGTTCTCCATCCAACGAATGCGGAAGAAGGTTCAATGCGTAGGAAGCTCGGGATTGGAAGTAACGGAGCGGAATGGATTGCCGTCAATATCAACGCGGGAGCGACATCGTTGGAGCGGCGCTGGCCTGCCGATCGGTTCCTGGAACTGGTTGCACGACTCCACGACGAAAACGGAGCCCGCCGGTTCTTCTTCACCGGCAGCGCCGATGAGCGATCTTATGTGCAAGCCGCTCTCGAAAGCCGCACAAACTTTGCAGCCTCTGCCGTCAACTGTGCCGGACTTCTGTCGCTTGGCGAGTTCCTCGCGCTGCTTCGACATTGCGCGGTTTTCATTACGAACGATAGCGGGCCAATGCACGTGGCGGCATCGGCGGGAACCCCTGTGGTCGCTCTCTTCGGGCCGGAGTCGCCGCAATTCTACGGGCCACTCGTCCATGCACGTGTTCTCTACAGGCAGCTTGCATGCAGTCCATGTCTCAATGTGTACAACGCCAAGCGGTTCGTATGTCCGTACAACGCTCGCTGTATGAGAGAGCTGTCGGTGGATGAGGTACAACGTGCAGTGCAGTCTCTGCTCAGGCAACAGCCTGTTGCACACGCATGCTGAACCGAAACCTGTCGTTTGTAGTCCTTCTTGTCGCCGGCATGTTCGTCCTCTGGCGCGGCGTTCTACCTTCCTTCACACAAATCCTCACCGACTTTCCGAACTATTACACTGCTGGTGCCATCGCTCGAGCGGGAGTGAACGTTGAACGACTCTACGATGATGCGTGGTTTCAACAAGAGATCTACCGCCTTGGCATGCAGCAGGCGGGGAAGTTCTCACCTTTCCCACCACCGACGGCTCTCCTGTTCATTCCGTTCTCCTGGCTCCCGCCGCTGGCGGCGCTTCGAGCACTCTCGGCGCTCAACCTGCTGTTCCTCGGCGTTGCCGTGTGGCTTATTCGTCGGCTCTTCGCTTTTTCGCTGCTGCAGTCGGCTGCGTTCGTTGTGCTCGCGGGTTGGGGACTTGTGAACTGCTTTCGGTTCGGCCAGCTTTATGTTGCGCTTTCGCTGTCCGCTCTTGCGGCGGTGTACTTTGCGCACAGGCAGAGAGGTGTGCTCGCGGGAATCTGCATCGGTTCGCTCCTTCCGATCAAATACTTCTCGTTGCTTCTTTTCATCGATGACATGCTGAAGCGCAGATGGCAGAGTGTCTTGGTCTCTGTGCTCACTGTTGCCGCTATCTTCGCGATGAGCACAGCAATACTCGGATGGGAGGTGCATCGTGTGTGGCTGACAGCCGTGTTAGGAGAACATCTTCAGGGGAACCTTTCACAACAGGATCCCTATTCCTTCACATTTCAATCCTTTCAGAGTCTGTTCCGCCGGCTCTTCTTGTCCGATGCGTTGCTGAACCCAGACCCTTGGATCGACTCGGCAACGGCGTACTACGTGGCAACTGTAGCGGCTATACTTCTGCCATTGGGTCTGACGGTACAGGCGCTGCTTCACGTGAGAAAAACCGAACCGCTGTCCGATCTCACCGTCGCAGTTCTTTTCACCGCAGGCTTGCTCGTTGCGCCGGCGACTGCGACGTATCACTTTCTGCTCCTTTGGCTTCCTGTCGGAGTTCTCTTGCGGCACTTCTCCCAACGTGGGCAAACACCACTTGCTCACGTAACACTGGCGGGGTACGCCGCCATTGGCTTTCTGCCCTACAGCTTCTTCCAGCAGCTTGATGGCGCCGGCCTCCTCACGCTTCTTGCCTACCCCCGTTTGCTTCTCATGGTAGTGTTGTTTGGATTATCCCTCCGGGCTGCGAGGAGCTTGCAAGCGCAGAACTGACTCCGTGTTTTCAGCGTTCTACAAAATGTGTATATTGAACCCAACGTATTATGCCGTTCTCTCATGAGATAGGATTCATCGTGTTTCGTATCGCTATTCCGGCGTTGTTGCTTGGCATTCAGCTTTTTCTCTACCTGCGAACCACGAGATGGCTAAAAGAGGCGTTCCCGCACAATCGATGGAAGTTTCGAGTCGCCGCCAGTTTATTTGTGGTGATGAATCTTCCGCTTCTCTACGTCGCCATTGCTCGACCCCGCGTGGGCGAATTCCCTCAGTGGTTTCTCTACCTTGCCGCTTATCCCTTCTTCATCTGGCATGGGGCGACATTGTTCATCGGACTTGTCCTCATCGTCTCGTCACTCCTGAAGCTTCCCGTTATGCTTGTGGGATCGGGATTCAAACTCATACCGCCGGTGCGCAAGAGCGTGGAAATAATAAGGGCTGATGCGCACTTTCAGCGCTTTGACGCAAGCAGAAGAGTATTCCTCCGTCGCAGCATGTACGGCCTTACGGCGCTTTCGTTTGGCAGTACGGCATATGGTATGCTCGTCGGCAAGAAGGACTATGAAGTTACGGATGCCGTCTTCCCGATTCGCAACCTCCACCCGTCGCTGCACGGGTTCACCATTGCGCTCATCAGCGACATTCACTCGAGTTACAACATGCTGCGCGAGGAGATGGAAGAGTATGCACGGGTAGTCAATTCCCTTGGCTGCGACATGATTCTCGTGACGGGTGACTTCGTCAACAGTATGACGGAAGAAGTCTATCCATTTGCCGAGGCCTTCAGTGCGCTTCACGCTCCGCAGGGCGTGTACGGAGTGATGGGCAACCACGACTTCTTTGCCCGCGAGCCGGAGATTGTTGCCAGAGAAGTAGATGCCTGTGGAATCAAGCTCCTCCGAAACGATAAAGTGGTGATCGCGAAAGACGGCGGTTCGTTCTATCTCCTGGGTGTCGATGACGTCGGCAACCCACGGCGGGCACAGGAGAAGTTTGCCATTGCTCTCGGATCTCCACCGCTGAACATTCCGAAGCTTCTGATGGTGCATCGCCCATACTTTTTGCAACAGGCATCTGAGGCGAACATAGACTTGGTGCTGAGCGGGCACACGCACGGTGGGCAGGTTGTGCTTGCAACCGTAGGCAACGTGGTGATCGCACCGGCCTCCATCGCATCGAAGTACGTGTGGGGAAAGTATGCGATGCGCAACACGCAGATGTACGTCAATCGGGGGATCGGGACCGTCGGCCTTCCCATTCGTTTGAACTGTCCGCCTGAGATTACACGCATCACGCTTGTAGCGCAAAGCGATAGGCCGAGGTAATCAACCAGGTGAACTCATGGGCATTGTGGAGCGACAGAACAGTCCCATAGTCCTGCTTCTTAACCCTCGCGCCACGAACTGGCGCGCACGCATTCCTCTCTCTGTGCTTTCGATTGCAGCGTCACTCGAAGGAGCGTACCGTTACGAAATCCTCGACGGCAACCTCGACGCGCATCTCCACCAGACTGTCCTCAGTGCACTCGACGCACACAGCGTCAAGTATGTAGGCATTACCGTCATGCCGGGCCCGCAGTTGATGCAAGCCATCCCGCTCTCGAAAGCTATCCGCCGACGTCACCCACATGTCACGATCATCTGGGGCGGATACTTCCCAACGCTTCACACGAATGTTGTTCTTCGTTCATCTTACGTCGATTATGTGGTTCGTGACCAGGGGGACTATGCGTTTCGTGCGCTTCTCGACACTCTGGAGACGGGTGGCTCTCTCGAAACCATAAAAGGTCTGTCCTACGTTGCTGATGGAACGGTACATCACAACGAGCGACAGGGTCTCATCGATCCTAACACGTTGCCTCCTTTGCCGTACGGTCGCGTTCCCGTTCACCGCTACGTCGGCCGAACGTATCTCGGCACTCGGACTGTGAACTACCACTCAAGTGTCGGCTGTCCATTCCTCTGCGGATTTTGTGCCGTCGCCGCGGCGTACAAAGCTCGCTGGGCCGGTCTCGACGCACAGCGTATAGCCTCGGACCTGCTGTGGTTAAGGAAGGAGTATGGTATCGATTCGGTTGAATTTCATGACAACAATTTCTTCACATCCGAGAGGCGGACGTACGAATTTGCCGAACACATTCTGGGTCACGGCATTTCCTGGTGGGGAGAAGCTCGCCCCGATACGATGCTCCAGTACGACGATGCAACGTGGCGCCTGATCAAGCAAGCCGGCTGCAAGATGATCTTCTTCGGTGCAGAGTCTGCCTCCCAGTCCGTGCTTGATTTGATGAAGAAAGGCGGGACACAAACGCCCGAGACGACGCTTCAACTTGTGGTAAAGATGAGAGAATATGGAATCGTACCCGAGCTTTCTTTCGTTTTAGGAAATCCAACGGACTCTCCTAGTGAAGACCTCGATAAGGATATCTCTTACATCAAGCAGATCAAGAGAATAAATCCTCAGACCGAAATCATAATCTATGTTTATTCCCCTGTGTTCTTCGAGGAAGCAGAGCTTTTCCATGTTGCTGAGCAACACGGCTTCGCATATCCAGCAACGCTTGATGAGTGGCTACACCCCCAATGGCAAGCGCATGATCTACGGAAGCGACCGGTAACACCCTGGCTCTCTGTAAGCACGATAAGAAGAATCAAAAACTTCGAGCGGGTCCTTAACGCTACCTTTCCCACGTTGTCCGACCTTCATCTTTCGTCCTTTCAACGGCTTACGCTTCGGATTCTTGGTGGATGGCGCTATCGGTTTTCAATGTACCATGCTCCGTACGAGATTGCATTGATGCAGCGTTTGTATCGATATCGCCAACCAGAGATCGAAGGCTTCTGATGCAACAACCGGCAATGACAGCCGAAGAGATACTCCCCCGCCCACCATCGAATGGGAAAATGATGAAACGACTCCGCAGATTCTTCAGTCGCGTAGCTGTCAGATTCATTGTGAGGAGAAATATCAAATCTGTTTCTTCTGTAAGGATTTCCGATTTCTCCTTGAAGGTCTTACCCGGTGTATTTCATCCGTCATACTACCTTTCCAGTCGGTACTTTGCCAATGTGCTTTCCAGGCGAGTTGACTTTACCGGCAAGAGGGTTCTGGACCTTGGATGTGGGTCGGGCATTCTCTCGCTTGTTGCTGCTCGGGGCGGAGCATCCGTTGTGTCCGTGGATGTCAATCCGGAGGCGGTCAGATGCACGCAGATCAATGCAGCAGCCAACAATCTCTCTGATCGGATCCACGCTATCGAATCAAACCTGTTTGATAAGCTATTGGACGTGGGACTTTTCGACTATATCATCACCAACCCACCCTTCTTCGAGGGAAAGCCTGCTTCCCTTGAAGAGTCTGCGTGGAAAGGCGGTCCCGATCAGCTTTTCATCAAGACAGTCGCTCGGGAAGCACAGAGGTTTCTTTTGCATGATGGATGCGTCGTTTGCGTCCTGTCGTCGGACGGCAACGTAGCAGAGCAGGTTCGGTTTTTTACTGAAGCGGGCTTCACTGGGAGACTTCTTTCGTCGAAGCGTTTCCTCTTCGAACGCATGTATGTTCTCGCCTTCTCTCCAAACTCTACCGAGGCGAGTCTGAATGACGAGTGATGTAATGCCTGATTCGAGGATTTGGACGCAAGTATGGTCTTACAACACTCCATTCTGTTGCACCTCAGAAAGGCTTTGGCTATATTTTTCACACCCTTGTTCACATGCCAGCCTCAATGAACTATAAAACTCTCGCCAAGAAGGCGGTCGCCGCTCGGAAGCATTCCCACTCGCCGTATTCTGGCTTTCGCGTTGGGGCGGCACTCCTCACAAAGAGTGGAAAGGTCTACACCGGATGCAATGTGGAAATTAGCTCCTTCGCCCTTACCCTTTGTGCCGAACGAACGGCCCTCTTCAAGGCGATCTCGGAGGGTGAACGGCATTTTCGCGCCATCGCTGTTGCTACGGATGAAGACGGATTCACTTCACCATGCGGAGCATGCCGGCAAGTCATCATGGATCTTGCGGGTGATATTGACTTTGTTATGGCAGACAAGGCCGGCCAGGTCCGTGTGCTGAAAATGAGCGAGCTGTTTCCCTATCCCTTTGGCTCGAAAAATTTTCTCAAGAAGCGAAACAAACGATGAGCATTCCCACGATACACGATTCCCCTAAAGGTACCGGATGGATAGAAGTCATTGTCGGTTGCATGTTCAGCGGAAAGACGGAAGAACTCATCCGTAGGCTTCGTCGTGCCGAGATAGCAAGACAACGCGTCGCTATCTTCAAGCCACGGATCGACGTGCGGTACAGTTCCGACCACATTGTCTCGCATAGCGATGCAAAGTTAAAATCACTCGTAGTTTCAAGTTCAGCCGAGATCGAGCAACTTGCTCAAGACGCGCAGGTTATAGGCATTGACGAAGGCCAATTCTTCGATCTCGGCCTTGTTGACGTTGCTGAGCGACTCGCCAACCAGGGCAAGCGAGTGGTGATTGCAGGACTTGACCAAGACTACCGCGGCAAGCCTTTTGAACCTATGCCGCAACTGCTGGCCGTGGCGGAATATATTACCAAGACACTGGCCATCTGTGTTGTATGCGGAAATCCCGCCGACCGAACGCAGCGGACAACTCCATCCAGTGAGCGCGTCCTTGTAGGTGCAAAAGATGCCTATGAAGCACGATGCCGCCGCTGCTTTGAGCCCCCTGCCGAATAAATATTCATGACAACATCAGGAAGCTTATAGCAATGACACTTCTGTCCTTTGCGAACGGCGTGCTCGGCATGGCCGTTCTTGTTGGCATCGCATATCTTGTCTCCAATAACAAGCGGAGCATAAACTGGCGGCTGGTACTTTCTGGGTTCGCCTTGCAGATCGTCTTCGCAATCTTGATTCTCAAAGGTAGCGAGTTGGCAGAGTTCTTCCCCCCTCTCGGCTGGCCCAAGATTCTCTTTGAGAAGCTCAGCTACGGCTTTGTCATTCTGTTGGGGTTTACTACCGAAGGAGCGAAGTTCGTGTTCGGCAATCTTGCTATCAGTCCAGGCAACGATGGGAACATGGGGTTCTTCTTTGCATTCCAAGTCCTTCCTACGATAATCTTCTTTGCATCACTTATGTCAGTGCTTTATTATCTCGGGGTAATGCAGCGAGTAGTTCAAGCGATGGCTTGGATAATGGCGCGCGTAATGGGCACGAGCGGTGCGGAATCGCTTTCGAACAGTGCCAACATCTTCGTTGGCCAGACGGAGGCGCCGCTCATGATACGCCCCTTCATCAAAGGAATGACCCAGTCCGAGCTTCTCACGATAATGGTTGGAGGAATGGCGACGATTGCGGGTGGCGTGATGGCAGCGTACGTTCAAATGTTGGGATATTCATACGCTCAGGCCCACGGCATCGATATCGTTGCGGGGCAAGCGAAGTTCGCTGCGCAACTGCTTGGGGCAAGCATCATGGCAGCACCCGCAGGACTGGCAATTGCAAAGATCATTTACCCGGAAACGCAAGATTCGGAAACAAAAGGCACGGTAAAGGTGAAGGTCGAGAAAACCGCTTCGAACCTCATCGAGGCGGCTGCGTCCGGAGCTGCCGATGGTCTTCATCTTGCGTTGAACGTCGGCGCCATGCTCCTCGCTTTCATAGCGCTCATCGCTCTCGTCAACTACCTCCTCGGAGGCTTGGGTGGTGTAACGGGACTGAATACAATACTGCAGGAGCATTTCGGTCAGGATCTTTCACTGCAGTTTCTCTTCGGCTTCGTCCTCCGGTTTCTGGCAGTCGCCATCGGCGTACCGTGGCAGGAGGCAATGCAGGTCGGCTCGCTCATTGGGACGAAAATAGTGCTCAATGAGTTTGTTGGATATCTTGGTCTATCGTCAATGATTTCAAGCGGTAAGATGCTTTCAG